>JBJKRK010000161.1:0-4184 GCA_046704705.1 Candidatus Limnocylindrales bacterium
GATCAGGCATGCGCCCGCTCCGCGCCCCGTCGCCAGCGCTGCCCGTCCTTCGTGTCCTCGACGACGATGCCGCGCTCGGCGAGCGTGGCGCGCAGCCGGTCGGAGCGCGCCCAGTCCCGGCTGGCGCGGGCCGCCCTCCGCTCGTCGAGGAGCGCCTGGAGCTCTGGCTCCAACGCCTGCTCGTCGGGCTCCGCGACGGCGAGCACGCGATCCAGGTCGCGCAGGAAGGCGGCCGCGCGGCGTGCATCGTCGGTCGACAGCCGGCGCGCGTCCAACCGCCGGTTCAGCTCGCGCACCAGATCGAACACGGCGGCCAGCGCCGGCGACACGTTGAGGTCGTCATCGAGCGCCGCGACGAAGCGTGTCCGTGCTTCCTCGAGCGCGGGGCTGAGCTCTGGATCGTCCGGGCCATCCTGGTGGTAGGAATCGAGGGTCGCCAGCACCGTGGACAGCCGTTCGACGGCAGCCGCGGCCGTGACGAGGGACTCGTCGCTGAACTCGAGCGGTGCGCGGTAGTGGGCCGCGATCAGCGCGTACCGGAGCGCGCGCGGCTCGAACCCCCGCGCATACACGTCCTCCGGCCGCTCGATGTTTCCGGTGCGCTTGGCCATCTTCTGGCCGCCCATCTGCAGGTGCGCACAGTGGAGCCAGGTCCGCACGAAGGGCCGGCCGGTGGCGGCCTCGGACTGGGCGATCTCGTCCTCGTGGTGGGGGAAGACGAGGTCCACGCCGCCCGTGTGCAGGTCGAAGCTCGGCCCCAGGTAGCGCATGCTCATGGCCGAGCATTCGATGTGCCAGCCGGGCCGCCCGGCACCCACGGAAGTCTCCCAGCTCGGCTCGTCTTCGCGGGGCCCTTTCCACAGCGCGAAGTCGCGCACGTCGTCCTTGCCGTAGTCGTCCGCCTCGACGCGCTCGCCCACCCGCTGCTGCGAGGGATCCAGCCGGGCCAACCGGCCGTACGCGGGCCAGCTCGAGATCCGGAAGAAGATCGAGCCATCGTCGGTCCGATACGCGTGGTCGCCGTCGAGCAGCCTCTGGATGAGCGCCACCATGTCGGGCACGTGCTCCGTTGCGCGGGGCAGCACGTCCGGCCGCGTCATGCGCAGCCGCGCCGCGTCGGCGAGAAACACGGCCGTGTAGCGCTCCGAGAGCGCCTGGATGGAGATCCCTTCCGCCCGGGCGCCGCGGATGATCTTGTCGTCCACGTCCGTGATGTTCATCACCCAGGTGACCCGAAACCCAGACCATTCCAGGTACCGGCGCAGGAGATCGGCGAAGAGGAAGCTGCGGAAGTTGCCCACGTGCGCCGTCGCGTACACGGTGGGGCCGCAGCTGTACATGCGCGCGTGGCCCGGCTCGAGCGGGGTGAACGGCTCCACCTCGCCGCTGAGCGTGTTGGTCAGGCGCAACGTCATGGTCTGGCTCTCCTGCTGCTGGCTGTCCCGCGGACCCGACGCTCGCCTGCGGCGACACGCGTCGGACGGCCGGCGTCGCGACCGGGCTGGCGCGGCGTCGGGGTCGCCGGCCCGGGGACCGGAACGACACTGGCGATCGCGGCGGCGGCGATCCCGCGCCCGGCTCCCTCGTACCCGCTGAGGTTACCGCTGTTCGCCTTCACACACACCCGCTCGTCCGGCACGCCGAGCGCGGCAGCGATCGTCGACCGCATCCTCTCGAGCCGCTGCGCGCCGAGCATCGGGCGACCCGCCGTGATCGTCAGGTCGACGGCGTCCGGCCGGTAGCCCGCGGCTGCAAGCCGCTCGACCACGCCCTCCAGCAGCCGGCGGCTGGCGATCCCGCGGGTGGCCGGATCACCGGGAGGAAACAGCCGGCCGATATCGCCGAGACCGGCCGCGCCGAGGAGCGCGTCGCAGAGCGCGTGGAGCGCCGCGTCGCCGTCGGAATGGCCGTGCAGGCGCGGCGCATGGTCGATCAGGATGCCGCCGAGCGCCAGGCCCATCTCGGGGCCGAAGGGATGGGCGTCGGTCCCGAACCCCGTGCGGGCGCCGCCCAGGCGCCCGGCGAGCAGCGATTCCGCTCGGGCCAGATCCTCTGGCACGGTGACCTTCAGGTTGGCCGCCTCGCCCGGCACTGCGGCCACCGGCACGCCCGCCGCCTCCAGAAGCGCGGCCTCGTCGGTGAACACGCGCTCGCCGTCAGCGGGATACCGCGCGTACGCCATGAGGAGCGTCTCCCGCCGCACGCCCTGCGGCGTCTGCGCCGCCGCCAGGCCATCGCGCTCCACCGTCCGCTCGACGCGCCCCCCGCGCACCGCCTTCAGCGTCTCGGCGATCGGCAGCACGGGGATGGCGGCCCCGTGTTCCAGCGTTGCGCGGGCCACGAGGTCCACCAGCTCCGGACTCACCAGCGGACGAGCACCATCGTGGACGAGCACGAGCGGCGCGTCGGCCACCGCGACCCCTGCCGCGACCGACTCCTGCCGGCGTGGGCCGCCCGCCACTAGTTCGGCGCCGAGCGGGGCAAGCCAGTCTGCCGCGCTCAGGTCGGCCATCCGGTCGGCACCGACCACCAGGATCAGGCGCCGCACGGCGCGCGCCTTCCGAAGCGCCTCGAGCGTCCACGCCAGCAAGGGACGGCCGCACAACGAGGCGAGGATCTTGTCGACGCCGCCCATCCGGCGACTGGACCCGGCCGCGACGACGATCGCGTCGGCCGAGGCCTGCTGTACGGCGTCCATCTCAGTCGGGGTTTGGCTGGGCGAACACCATCCTGCCGGCGACAGTCTGCAGCACCCGTGTCACGGTCACGTCCAGCTCGCGATCCAGGAAACGCAGGCCGCCCTCCACGACGATCATGGTGCCGTCGTCCAGGAAACCCACACCCTGGCCCGGCTCCTTCCCCTCCTGGATGACCTTCACGTGCACCGCCTCGCCGGGCAGGAAGGCGGGCTTCACCGCGTTCGCCAGGGAGTTGACATTGAGGATGCGAATCCCCTGCAGCTCCGCCACGCGGTTCAGGTTGAAGTCATTGGTGAGGATGGCCGAACCCTGCGCACGGGCGAGCGCGACGAGCTTGGCATCGACTTCCGCGATGCCCGGGTAGTCCGTCTCGTCGATCTCGACGCCCATCCGGTCGCTCTTCTGCAGCTGGGTGAGGATCTCCAGGCCGCGTCGGCCGCGGTTGCGCTTCCGCGGGTCGGACTGGTCGGCGATGTGCTGGAGCTCGCCGAGCACGAAGCGCGGGACCACCAGGGTGCCGAAGAGGAAACCGCTCGCCACGATGTCGGCGATCCGCCCGTCGATGATGGCGCTCGTGTCGACCACGATGCGCGGGCCGCTCTCCACGGGCACCTCGGACCGCGGACGCGGCACCAGACCGAGCGCCTCGATGGCCTCGAGCAGGTCGTGGCGCTTCGCCACGGTCAGGCCGAGCATCCCCAGGCCGAGCACCAGCGACACGCCGATCGGGAGGTACCGACCGTAGGGATCGGGAAAACGCGACAGAGGCAACCCGAGCAGCAGTCCCATCAGGAGCCCCACCACCAGGCCGATCACGGCGGTGACGAACTCGCCCGTCGAGAGCTCCTGCACCTCGTGCATGAGCCAGCCGGCGGGCGCGATGGTCAGGTACGGCAGGATCAGCAGCCCCATGACGAGCCAGGCAACGACCCAGACGGCGAGCAGGAACCCACCGATGGGCGACTCGGCGAACAGTCCGCCGCCCGTGCCGCCGCCGCCGATCGAGGCCAGCGCGACGCCGAGCAGCATCCCGAGGAGCGCTCCCAGGACACGCACGAACCGATACATCTGGTTCATCGGGCGGCCGAGCGTATCACACGGAAGGGGTCACGGACGACCGTTCGCGACCGGCGATACGGGGTCCGGCGCCGTCAGTGCCGCATGCAGCGCCTCCCGCAGGGTCTCGACGGCGTCCACACGCAGCGCTCCCACGTGCCCTGGAAGCCGCTCGCCGGCACGACCGCCACGAGGCACGACCGCGCGGCGGAAGCCCAGGCGCTCCGCCTCGCGCAGGCGTCGCTCCAGACCGCTCACCGCGCGGAGCTCGCCGAGCAATCCGACCTCGCCGACGGCCACCGCCGTCGGGTCGACCGGCCGATCCTGGACCGACGAGGTGAGCGCGAGCGCGAGCGGCAGGTCCAGCCCCGGCTCCGCCGCGGAGAGTGCACCGGCGAGGCTCGCGTACACGTCCTGGCTGCCCAGGCC
>JBJKRK010000162.1:0-2776 GCA_046704705.1 Candidatus Limnocylindrales bacterium
AGGAGATCATCGCCGATTGCCCGGAGGTCGACGCCTTCGTGGCCGGCCTGGGCACGGGCGGGACGTTGATGGGCGTGGGGAAGCGCCTGCGCGAGCACAACCCCGAGGTGCGCATCTACGCGGCGGAGCCGATGCCCGGCGAGAACGTGCAGGGGCTGCGCTCGATGGACGAGGGCTTCGTGCCGGAGGTCTTCGACCCGAGCGTGCTCGACGGCAAGTTCCTCGTCTCCAACGCCGACTCGATCGCGGCGCTGCGTGCGCTGACGGAGCGGGAAGGAATCTTCGCCGGCGTGTCGTCGGGCGGCGCGCTCGTGGGGGCCGCACGGGTGGCGCGCCAGATGGAGCACGGCACGATCGTGGTGCTGTTCGCGGACGGCGGCTGGAAGTACCTCTCCGGCGGCGTCTGGACGCGGGGGCTCGACGAGATGCAGAGCGACCTGGAGTCGCGGAGCTGGTGGTGACCCGGAGGCCGCCCGACGGTCGAGAAAGGCCTGTGCTCACATGAGCGAGAGCGGCTCTTCTGAGCGAGCCACAACGGCACCGCCGGGCCAGGTCCGGATCTCCGCTGCCCTGCGCGACGAGCTGGTCGCCTGGGCGCGGCGCGGGTACCCCAACGAGGCCTGCGGCATCATCGCGGGCGACGGGGCCGCCGCGACGGGCGGCCGCCCGGTGCGGTTCCACGGCCTGACCAACGCCGCGGCGTCGCCCTACCGCTACCTGATCGACCCCGCCGAACAACTCGCCGCCATGCTCGCGATCGACGATGCGGACGAGGCGCTCTGGGGCATCTTCCACTCCCATGTGCGGTCGGCGGCCGAGCCGTCACCCACCGACATCGGCCTGGCCTTCTACCCGGATGCGCTGTACCTGATCTGCTCGCTGGCCGACCAGGACGCCCCGGTCGTGCGCGCCTGGTCGATCGTGGGGGACGACGTGCGCGAGGTGCCGCTCGAGGTGGTCGAGGAGCGGGATCGGCCGGGCCAGTAATGGGCCCGCGACTCGGACAGCGCGCCTCCGGAAGCGCACAGGGGACTGCCGAGGCGGCCGGACCATGTCCCCACAGCCGGGGCATCCTGCAATCGTGGCCTGACGCCCGCGGGGCATTGCCCGTTGCAGCCGCGCTGTTGCGCCGAGCGCCCAGGTCTGCCGCAGTGGGGCCGCGTGGGGCTGGACGCTCGCAACCGCGGTTGCGCGGCAGCTCAAGCAGGTTCAGGCGCCCGGACGCCACAGGCCGGGCCGTCAATGGTTGTGCCGCACGTCCGGGTCCAGCAGGCCCAGGCGCCCGGCGAGGGCGGCCGCGGCACCGCGGCTGGTGACCCCCAGCTTGTCCATGATGTGCGTCACGTGCACCGAGGCTGTCTTCTCCGTGATGAAGAGCGCAGCCCCGATCTCCCGGTTCGTCCGCCCCTCCACCAGGAGTGCGAGCACCTCCCGCTCGCGGACGCTCAGCCCGAACCTGGTCTCGCCGGTCGACGTCGCTGCCGGTTCTCCCGCCTTCTCTGGCGTCGATCCGGAAGTTGGAGGTCCGAGCTCGATGCGTCCCCGGCGGGCGAGACCGTCGATCTCCGCGAGAAGCGGCGCGACCCCCAGGCGCGCGGCCAGGCGGCGGGATTCCTCGAGCGCCGCGGTGGCGGCGGCGCGATCCCGGCGCCCATGCAGGATCGCCTCTGCCTCCCGGTACCGCGCGTACGCCACCAGATCGGGCCGCCAGGAGAACGCCAGCTGGGCCGCGGCATCGGCCCACAGTGCGGCATCAGAGCGGCCGTCGAAGCGGCTCGCCTCCGCCAGCCCCCAGGCGATGGCGGCACGGATGTGCCGTCCGACGACCATGCCGCGGACCAGCGTTCCGGCGAGCGCAGCCTGAAGCGTCGCACGCCCTTCAGCCGCGGCACGCTCCGCCCGCCCCAGGGCCCCGCGGTCGCGACGCACCCCGCCCAGCTCGGCGAGGTCGGCAGCCGCCCGAAGACGGAGGGCGGCGGTGCGGACCATCAGGATCGGCGCGTCGGTCTCCATCAGCGCCCCGGCCGCGTCTGCTCCGATCTCCAAGGCGAGATCCGGCCGACCACGTGCGAGCTCGCCGAGCGCCAGGTCGAAACGCGCCTCGCAGGCCAGTTCGGGCGACGGTGCCTCGCCGATCGATAGCAGAGAACGCAGGTCGGCTTCGCCCTCGTCGAGCTGTCCGCGCGCGACCATGATCGACGCGCGGAGCCCGGACATCCATGGCGCGCGGTACGGGTCGACGGCGAGCACCGGGCCGATCTGTGCCGCGACGTCGTCCCACGCGCCTGCCTGGAACTGCACGAGGAGCCTGATCCCCGTGGCCCAGGAGTCGGCCGAGCCGCGCGCATCCCACCGGTCGGCGGCCGCGCGGAGCTGGTCGAACGCATGCTCGACCCTGTCGGCCGGGTCCCACTGCCGGCGGCGCAGGACCGCGGCGCGATCGCCGTACGCGCTGATCACGGCCCACACGTCGATGGCGCCCTCCGTGTCGCCGGCGGAGGCGGCCAGGGCCACGGCCCTGTCCGCCTCCTCGAGCGCCCCGTCATCGTCGCCCAGATCGGCCAGGCACAGTCCCACGAGGGCGTGCGACCAGGCGCGCGTCGCCGCCGCGCCGACGGCAGCCGCGACAGCCATCGCCTCGCGTGCGTTACGCAGCGAATCCCGATACCGGCACCACTGCATCAACGCGGAGGCCGTGGTGGCAAGCGCAAGCGCGCGCTCGGCAGTCGGCGGCGACGGTGGCACGAGATCGACGGCCCGCTGCGCGGCCTCGAGC
>JBJKRK010000163.1:0-4069 GCA_046704705.1 Candidatus Limnocylindrales bacterium
ATCCGTCAGCGGCTGTTCGCACGCCCTGTGGGCCGCCCGCCACGCTCGCTGGGTTGCTGGAAGCGCCCGCCGGGGTCTCCGACTCGCCCGGGGCGGCGGTGGCGCGATCCGCCGTCGAGGAGAACGCGTCGGGCAAAGGCTGCGTCATGGTGGTCCCTGAAGTGGCGAGCGGCGCCGTCAAACGGTGCCGTCGAGTGTCGACTGGCCACAAGATATTGTGGTCTCCGGGTTGCGATCGCACAAGATAGCAGAATGACGGCCGCGGCCGGCAGCCGGACCACGACGCAACAGGGGTCGGCTGCGGCCACGCTAGAACGCATCGGCCGCCCGCAGCGGCACCCGTCAAGATCGGGCCGCCCGCAGCCAGCGCGGGTCGTTCGATCCTCCCATGCGCTGGACGGGACGGCGCCGCGCCCGGACACGGGCCGTCTCCCGCGCTCTCGCGCCGGCCGAACCCGGTCGGGCCGTGGTCGGACGACGCGACGTGCTAGCGTTGCCGGCATGCGTGTTGCTGTCGGCGCCGACCACGCCGGGTATCCCTTGAAGGTGCTGATCCTGCAGTGGCTCACCGAGCTCGGCCACGAGCCTGTCGACTTCGGCAGTGACGGCCGCGATGCCGAGGACGACTACCCCGACTTCATCGCACCGACGGCGCAGGCCGTGGCAAGCGGCGACTGCGACCTCGGCATCGTGCTGGGCGGGAGCGGCACCGGTGAGGCGATCGTGGCCAACAAGATCCACGGGGTCAGGTGCGTGGAGGCCGCGGATCCCGTGACGGCCCGCCTCGGCCGCGAGCACAACGACTGCAACGTCCTGTCGATGGGGGCCCGCATCGTCGGCACCGAGATCGCCCACGCCTGCGTCGAAGCGTTCATGGCGGGCCGCTTTCAGGGAGGTCGCCACGTGCGGCGGCTCGAGAAGCTCGCCGCGCTCGAGGGCAGCCGCTACACCCCGCCGGCGGGAAGCGAGGGCACGCCCTCCCCGGACTGAGCGGCCCACGCCGCGTCGGCGGCCTCGCAGACCCGCATCGCCTCGGCGGCCCCATCCTCGTACCAGGTGAGGATGTGGTCGCGGCGGAAGTCGAGCGAGTCGAGGGGCGTCCGCCGCGCAGGGCGGGGGCGCTGCGGCTCGATCACCCGGAAGCGCAGGTCCGTGCGGGCGGCGACGCTCGCATCGAGCCGACGGCGGGCTGTGCCGAACACGGCCGCCTCGCCCGCGAGCTGCTCCCATTCCAGGCGCGTGCGGGGGCGCCGGCCGTCGTCGGAAGCCCAGTCGTAGGCCGACGGCGCGGCGAGCGAGATCACCGTGAGGTCCGTGGCCCCATCGGCGATGGCGTCCTCGACAGGCATCACCTTGCCGGCATAGCCACCGTCGACGAGCACCCGAAGCGCGCCGCTGCGCGGATCCGTCCACTCGTACGGCGGAACGATCCCGGCCAGGTTGGCGCTGCTGAAGATGAGCTCGAGCGCGGTGGCGTCGTCGACCTCGCAAAGCAGCTCCGTGTCGATGCGGACCGGCTCGAGCGTGGTGAGGTCGGTCGAGAAGCAGACGAAGTGCACCGCCGAGCCACGGATCGCGTCGATCGGGAC
Organism: Candidatus Limnocylindrales bacterium; assembly: GCA_046704705.1. Lineage (GTDB taxonomy): Bacteria > Chloroflexota > Limnocylindria > Limnocylindrales > CSP1-4 > JBJKRK01. Next base: position 1,590 of record JBJKRK010000163.1, read on the forward strand.
CCAGTGTCGCTCCTGGAGGAGCCGCTTCAGCGGGGTGTAGTCGGTGAGGGCCTCCGCCCCCGGCCGGTTGAAGAGCCAGCGGAGAAGGTGCAGCCTCCCGGGACGCACGGCGAACAACTCCTCGTCGACGTTGTCGCGCCAGATGCGCCCGACGGTGAGCAGGCTGGGGTCGGCGGCCACGGCCGCAGCGTTCAGCGCCCCCACGCTGGTGCCGTACACGGCATCGAACCGCTCTCCGCGGGTCTCGAGCACGCTCAGCGCGCCCGCCTGGAACGCCCCACGGCTGCCGCCGCCGCTCAGGATCAGCGCGCGCATCGATGTCGTCCTCCACTCCGAGTGCACTGCCTGACGGAGTCGGCAGGGGTGAGCGCCCGCCGCGGCAGGCTCAGTATCGCGGCCGCCCCCACAGCCGCGCCTCGAGCTCGTCCGCGAGGGCCGCGGAAGCACGCGTCGCGAAGCGGTCGGCGAGCCGCGTCAGGAACGGGCGGCGGAGCCGCACCGGTCCTCCCTTCGGGGGGACGCCGGCTATCTCGGCCGCGATCTCGATGGCGCGCTCCAGGTCACCGATCTCGTCGACCAGACCGAGCTCCAGCGCACGCGTCCCGAGCCAGATCTCGCCCGTCGCGAGCTCGCGCACGCGCTCCTCGGACAGTCGGCGGCCGGTGGCCACGCGTGCGACGAACGCGCTGTAGTACGCGTCGACGATCTCCTGGGCTTTCTGGCCCTCCTCCTCCGTGTCCTCGTGCCAGGGGGCGCCCATGTCCTTCAGGCGTCCGGCCTTGTGCACCGCCACGCTGACGCCGGCGCGGTCCAGCAGGCGCGACAGGCGCGGACCGGCAGAGATGACCCCGATCGAGCCGACCGCGGCGTTCGGGTTCGCCACCACGCGCCTGGCAGCCATGGCCACCAGGTACGAGCCGGATGCGCCGACCCCGCGGATGGCGGCGACGACCGGCTTCACCTTCGCCAGGCGCTCGACGGCGAGGAAGAGATCGTCACTGGCAGTCGCCGCGCCGCCGGGGGAGTCGATGTCCAGGACGACGGCGGGTACCCGTCTGGATTCGCGGAGGTGCCGCACGAGTTCGATCCAGTCGGTCGTCCGGGGACCGCCGGAGATCGGACCGTACAGCCGCAGCACCGCGACGCGGCCAGGCGGGAACGGCCGGCGCAGACGCAGGCGGATGGAGCGTCGCGCGAGGCGGAGGAGGGGCCGAAGCGGAATGGTGTTCTCTGGCATGCTCGTTCCATTGTGCGCCCAGCCGGCGCGGGCGTCGAACGCGGTATCGTGGGGAGCGCCGGTCGGTCGGATGGCCCGGGCGCCACAGGTCGAGGAAGGTGTGCATGGACGAAACGTCGTCGCGCCAGCGCGATCGGGCCCGGGTGGTCGTGACCCGTCCGGAGCTGCCCGGCGCAGGACTCGATCGTCTCGCCCGCCAGGTCGAGCTCGTGCGCTGGCCCGAACCGCACAGGCCGTCTCGGGACGAGCTCGTGGGGCTGCTGACGGGCGCCGACGGGCTGCTCTGCCTCGGCACCGAGCGGATCGATGCCGCCCTCCTCGATCGGTGCCCGCGATTGCGGGTCGTCTCGAACGCCGCCGTGGGCACGGACAACTTCGACCTTGCCGCGCTCACCTCACGCGGTATTCCGGCAGGCAACACACCCGACGTCCTCACCGAGACGACCGCCGACCTCGCCTGGGCGCTGGTCCTCGCCACCGCCCGGCGGGTCGTGGAGGCCGACCGGTACGTCAGGGCGGGGCGGTGGACGGCGATCAACTTCGACACATTGCTCGGCGTCGACGTGTTCGGCGCGACGCTGGGGATCGTCGGCTACGGGGCGATCGGGCGCGCCGTTGCGCGTCGCGCCCGGGGCTTCGAGATGCGCGTGATCCACCACGGCCGTCGGCAGGCCGACGATGAGTACTCACGCTGGATGCCCCTGGACGAGCTGCTGCAGGAGGCCGACATCGTCTCGCTGCACACGCCGCTCACGGCGGGCACGCGCGGGCTCATCGGGGCACGCGAGCTCGGGCTCATGAAGCCCGGAGCGATCCTCGTGAACACGGCGCGCGGGCCGGTCGTGGACCAGGCCGCGCTGTTCGAGGCGCTCTCCGGTGGCCGGTTGTTCGCGGCCGGCCTGGACGTGCTGGCGATCGAGCCGGCGCCGCCGTCCGAACCGCTCCTCGGACTTCCCAACTGCATCGTCCTGCCCCACATCGGGTCGGCCACGTTCGTGACCCGTGCGAGGATGGTCGAGCTGGCCGTCGACAACATCCTTGCGGGGCTCGCCGGCGAGCGCATGCGGCACTGCGTGATCCCCGAGGTCTATGCGCGCTGATCATGCCGGGCGCGACCGGAGTCCCCGATGAACTGCCCCCGCACGCGGCGGCTGGCGAACGACCGCCCCCGCGCCCAGCGGCCCCCGGCGAACGACTGCCCCCGCGCCCAGCGGCCCGGCAATTGACAGCCACGCCGCCGGCC
>JBJKRK010000164.1:0-3380 GCA_046704705.1 Candidatus Limnocylindrales bacterium
ACACCCAGACATCGGAAGCCACGGGACGCTGAACACACCATACGCGGGACACGCGCGTCCCGTCAGGGACAGACGGCTCCGCATTCGGGAGCCGACGGGTCCAGGGCAACCGGCGGCTCATGGCCGACGGCTACCGGGCTCGACTCCAGTGGCCCGTGCTACACTTCCGACCGCTCGACGCGCTTACCGCTCGACACGCTTGCGTGCCGTCGTATCTCGTGGGGATGTAGCTCAGCTGGGAGAGCACCGCGTTCGCATCGCGGGGGTCAGGGGTTCGAGTCCCCTCATCTCCACCATTCTCTCGAGTTGCGACAGGTCAGGATTCTGTCGAGAGGACGGACCGTTGACCGCCGCGGATACCTGTTTCGTCCCTTGCGCTTGTCCACTGTTCGCAGCGGACCACAACACGGAGCGGTCGGCAGCTCGGGGCTATTCGCCGAGCCGAGAGCGGATCAGCGCGAGCACGGCGGCCACCAGTAGCGCGGCCAGGACCGCGCAGAAGACGACCCAGAGCCCGAGGAAAACCGGGTTCGTCGCGAGCACATCCGGGGCGCACGATCCTGGTGGGATGCCCGACCCGCCGCTGCACGCATGATGGACCACGCGCGGCGGAGCCGCGCCGGTCAGCCCACCGACGACACCACCGAGAACCGCGCCGCGCAGCACCCCGAGGCGGAGGGCCAGTTCCGCACGCGACATCTTCGCCGCCCCCTTCACGCCCCGAGATCAGCGAGCGCCTCGTCGAGCGACGGGCGGTGCACAACCTGGACTGAGAAGGGCGCGCTGGTCAGGCGCGTCGCCCGTCCGTGCCGGCGCTGGCCACCCTCCACGGCCGGCCCCAGGATGTCTGCCACGGTCATTGGTGGCAGCGCGGCGCCCAGGCCGAGCAGGGTGGCAAGGCCGGCCATCGAGTAGCGGCGGCGGCTGAACCGGAAGACGAACTCCTGCAGGTAGTGCGCGATGTTCTATGACCCGCCTATGACCAAATGGCATTACCAGGAGTCATAGATCTGACCCCGGACGTGTCGCAGGCTCGTAGAAGGCCCACCGCCTGGTACCACGCATCACCAGAAGACCGTGTGACTGCAGGCTCAGCAGGACGTGCGAAGCCTCCCGCCTCGAGACCTGAAGCATCTCGCACACAGTCTGATTGTCCACACTTCCGAACTCCAGAGCGTGCTGCAGCACGAGTTGACGTTGGGTTTCCCGGGCCAGTCCCCGCTCCCTCGTGTAAGCAGCCGTGGCCCCAAGGCGCGCCTGAGCGGCCGCGCTGAGTGCGTACCTGGTCCCGGGTCCTGTACCGAACCGGGCGACCAAGTCGCCGAGAAGGAGGGCCAGCACGTCCTGGGCCTCGTCATCAGAGCGCTGCATCACCCTGGCGAGAGCAGACCGGTCCGTCGGACCCATGCGCCGGAGGTGCGAGAGAACCAGCAACTCCTCTACGCGCCATTGGCGTCCCGCCTCTTCTTCTGTTAGCACCATCCGGGCGAATGGCTCGTCAAACTCACGGGCCTCCATACGGAGGCGGACGGCCGTCCGGTCGGCGTTGTACGCGGGCGGCAGCTTCCCGAACTTGAGCTGATCCTCGAAGATGCGATCGACACCGAGGCCTGCCCTTTCCATGACGCGCACCCGGTCGAGTAGCTCACAGAGCAGTCGATTGCGGTGAACAGGAGCGTGCTGGATCACGCTTCCGGCATCGATCCCCTCAGGGAACCCGCCAGGGCTCTCGATTTCCAGCGACGCGGCCGTCTGACGAATGACGATGGCCCCGGGAAGCGTGTAGTGGCGGTGGGCTATGGCATTGACGATCGCCTCTCTCAGCACCCGGTCCGGGTAATCCGGCAGTTCGAGGTTCCTGGAGCCCACCCGCAAGGTGCGCGTCTTCGCGGCAGCAGAGACCTCGAGTGTCAGCTGCTCTAGCATTCGGAGCACGGGGAAGGAAGAAACCACACGCCGCTCGTATTCCGTCGTGCCGCCCGGTGAACGGACATAGGTGATCTGGTGCTGAGGGATGGTTCCCCTGAGCTCCTCTTCCCGGCCAAAAACCAACAGCCCCGCCACTGTCAGGCCCGGGCTGCGGACCCCACGGCTGGCCAGGGCGCCCACGGCCGTGAGGAGAGCCGACGTGTCCATCCGTCGCAAACGCTCGCCCGCATCGTCTGAGGGCAGAAGCCGCCGGAAACGCTCGACCTCCAGCTCATCGACCCCATCCTCACCGACCGGCGTGATGGCGGAGCTGACGTCCAGGGAACGTGTGTCGATCTGTCTCACGACCAGCCGGTCCGGCGTCATTGGAAGACAGTCGCGGCCCACACGTTGCGTGTAGGTTCCCTTGGTCGTGGAGACGATGACGGGTGAGTGGTCCGCCCAGACACCGATCACGCGGGCACCGTCCAGCTCCACGACCTGGACGTCTACGAGTTGGGAGGGCGACGTCGAGTTGAATATGCCCTTGCGGAGCGCGTCAGGGTCGCCGAAGTCTGTGCCTGCGATGGCCTTGTCGTCGTTTACGCCCCATAGGACGAGACCACCATCTCCGTTCGCGAAACACACGACTGCGTCGACGATATCGGCCATAGAGGCACGCGATCCCTTGAACTCGAGCACGTCTCGTTCGCCGGAGCGGACGAGCCGGCGGATCTCCGCAGGCGTCAGTGAACCAGGTGCCGGAAACCGTGCCATGTTTCTATGACCAGTCTATAACCAGTCGTTCATAGCGACGACCCGATTGGCCACAGCCTGGGGACGGCCGTCACCTATGAGCGGAGCGCGACGGCCTGTCGTTCGCACTCCGTGGCGAGCGCGATGAAACGCTCGGTACCCGCGGCGAGGCGGACTGCATCGTGGCGACCGCAGTCCCACCGAGGGCAGCGCTCACGGCGCGCATCACACGGGTATCGCGTCACACGGGTATGAGGATCCCCGGCGCGGGCGGGCGCGTCATCACCACCCAGGCCAACGCGATGACCGCGATCAGGCAGAGCAGCAGCAGGATCTCGATCGCCAGCCAGCGAAGCGCGCGGACCGTGTTGTCGACACCCCCGATGGAACGACCGCCAAGTCGATGCTACGTCAGGTCAGGCCGCTCGCGACCTCGGCCTCCTGCGTCCGCTCGAGGTTGAGGTCGAGGAGTCGCGCCAGCAGCTCTTCGTCCGATAGATCGTGGGACCAGCTGTACGCGTCGAGGACGGCGGCGTCGAGTCGGGCGTGCGCATCCGTGAGCCAGGTCGGGCGCGCGTTGTACAGGTTCGTCAGCGTGCGGCGCGCCAGGTCGGCCTCCGACAGGCGGGGCGGGTCGAGCCAGCCGCGGCGGAGGGTGTCCAGCTCCCGGGCGGCCGACGCGATCGCCTCCCGCTGCACCGCGGTCGGGCGGGGGA
>JBJKRK010000165.1:0-3526 GCA_046704705.1 Candidatus Limnocylindrales bacterium
TCGACGCGTTCAGTGTTCGATGGTGGGCGGTACAGGAATCGAACCTGTGACCTCGTGCATGTCAAGCACGCGCTCTAACCGACTGAGCCAACCGCCCATCGCGATGTGTGCCGCATTCTAGCAGGCGACCCATGGGCGCCGGCGGCGGAGCCGGGGCCGGCGGTGCCCCCTGCCCGGGGCGCCGGCAGCGGAGCCGGGGCCACCGATGCCCCCTGCCTGACTCGCCCGACGCGCCCGTGCGCCGGCGAGCAGCGAACCTGATCCGCGTCGCCGCACCGCCAGAACGCGCCCAGGTGTCGATCTCGAGACCGCTGGCCTATTCCCCCGTCGCCACCGACCACGCGGCCGCATCGGCCCACCCGCCGGCTGGTTCGCCGTCCACGAGGCTCTGCCGGAAGAGCCGTGCCTGCCGCGCAGAGACCACGTTTCCCTTCGCTTCGTACAGCTCGATCGCCTGATCCGTGGCCCCGGCCGCCTCGGGCCGCCGGCCCGCCAGGCAGAGCACCTCGGCCAGGTCCATCAGCGCGTTGGCCGGGGCGATCGGCTCATCAGACGTGCCGCTGAGCCGCACCGCTTCGCGGGCGACCTCCGCGGCCCTGCCCACATCACCGGCCCTCGCCAGCAGCTTTCCACGCACGCCGCGCCAGAGGAACTGGGTCGTGACGTCGTCGGGCGCCGCGACGTCCTCGCTGAAGTCGACGAACTCGCCTGCTTCTTCCAGGCGGCCCTGCTGGTAGAGCGCCTCGGCCAGCACCGCGGCAACCGTCGAGATGTAGTTGCGCTCGCCGAGCCCATCGAGCGTGGCGTAATCGCGACGAAGCTCCGCCTCGGCGGCCACCGGATCTCCCGCGAGCATCTCGATCGGCCCCGAGTCCAGCGAGGTCAACGCGGCCTGGTTCGTCCAGCCCAGCTCCTCGAGCGTCCGCCTCGCGCGCCGGTACGCGGCCCGGGCATCATGGAACTCGCCCCGCATCGCACGCAGGTGCGCCAGGTCACGCAGCACCAGCGCCTCGGAGTGCCGGTCGCCGGCCGAGCGCGCGATGATCTCCTCGCAGCGCGAGATGGCCTCCGGGACCGGCGTCGGACCGAACAGGGCGGCCATGGCCAGGGCAGTTCCGGCGCGCACCTCCATGGCATGATCCTCGGCCTGGCGTGCGTACTCCATCCAGCGCCGCGCCGCCTGCTCGGCCGCGCCCCACTGCGCGTTTGCGGCATGCAGGTTGGTGAAGAACCGCCACGCGGTCACCAGGCCCGGCAGGTCGCCGACCTGCTCCAGGACGCCGATCGCCTCGTTGACGGCATCCTCGACGCTGCCTTCGATCGACCCAGGGTCGGTGATGTACTTCACCAGCAAGCGGACGAGCCGCGAGTTCGCCTCCATTCCACGGTCGCCCCGACCCTGGGCCACGCGCAGCGCGGTGTCGAGCACGCTGCCCGCCTCCTCGAACTGGCCCATCTCCATGCGCGCTTCTCCGAGCCGCAGCAGGAGCCTCGGCCGCGCCTCGTGATCGTCGGCGATCACGCTGGCGGCCCGCTGCAGCAGGTTGGCAGCCGCGGGCATGTCACCCCGGGCAAACGCGCGGCTGCCGGCAGATGAGAGCCGCTCGGAGGCACGCACGCCGACCGCCACACCATGGTCGTCGAGGGGTCCGAGCTCGGTGCGGTAGCGGTAGGCCTGCTCCAGGTGATAGCCCAGGATTTCCTCGAACTCCTGGGCACGACCCGCCTCGGCGTTCACGACATCGGCCCAGTCGACGAAGCGCTCATGCAGGTCGGCACGCGTCCGCTTCAAGAGGCCCCGATACGCCGCATCGCGGACGAGCCCGTGCTGGAAGCGGTATCCGGGGTCTGTCTCGCTCTCGACCTGGCCCAGCCGGACCAGCTGCTTGTGCACGAGGGCCCCGAGGTGGCCGTCGGTCCCGGGCCTGATGTCGTCAGGCACCAGTGTCCGCACCGCGGCCCGTGCGAAGCTCAACCCGATGACCGACGCCGTCTCCGCCACGACACGCTCGGGCGCGAGAAGCTGATCGAGGCGAGCGGCGAGGAGCGCATCGATGGAGGGAGGGATCGAGAGCTGCGACAGGTCGCCTGTCGGCACCCACCGACCGCCCTCGTACCGCAGCGCCTGGCTGTCGATGAGCATGGAAAGGAGCTGCTCGACGAAGAGCGGGTTGCCCTCGGCCGCGTCCACGATCCGGCCGCGCACCGACGCATCGAGCCCGGCCTGGCCGAGGAGGTTCCCGACCACCTGGCCCGCGTCGGTCGCGGAAAGCGGGCGGAGCTCGATGCGAGCCTCGCGAGGCCGCGCCGCCCAGTCGGGGTGGTCCTCCAGCAGTGCGTTCCGTGCCGTGCACAGCAGCATGAGGGGGGCGCCCTGCGTCGCATCCACCAGATGGCCGATGAGGTCGAGAAAGGTCGGCTCAGCCCAGTGGATGTCATCGAAGAGCACCACGAGGGGCCGGTCCTGGGCCATGATCTCGAGGAAGCGGCGGATGCCCCAGAAAAGTTCGGCCACCTGGAACGGCGTCTGCAGCAGCCCGACGGCCGAGGCCACCCGGTCGGCGACCGCCTCGTTGCCCTCGCCGAGCACTTCGGCCAGGCGCCGGCGGGCGCTCTCCGGCGGGTCCCCGTCCCGGATGTTCGCCGCCTGTCGGGCGACCTCCACGATGGGCCAGAAGGTGATGCCGTCGCCATAGGCCAAGCAGCGCCCGCTGAGCACGAGCGCCCCGTCACGCACGCGATCCAGGAACTCCCGGGTCAGGCGCGTCTTGCCGACGCCCGCTTCCCCCAGGATCGTCACCATCGTGCAGCGCCGCTCAGCGCGCGCCTCGCCGTAGGCACCGTGCAGGAGACCGAGTTCCTCCTCCCGACCCACCATCGGCGTGTCGAGGTGGCGGACCGTCTCCTCCCCGGCGCGCACGCCGAGCAGCTGGTATGCGCGCACTGGCTGCGCCTTGCCCTTCAGCGTGAGCGGTTCGACCTCGTCGACGTCGGCGGCGTCGCGCACGAGCCGGTACGTGAGCTCGCCGAGGAAGACCTGGTGGGCCGGGGCCGCCTGTTCCAGTCGGGCAGCGACGTTCACGGCATCGCCGGTGACGAGCCGCTGCCCGAGGCTCGCATCGCCCGCCACGACCTCGCCCGTGTTGACGCCGGTCGCAACGCGCAGCCGGATGCCCTCCTCCTCGAGGCTGGCGGCGAGCGCGGCGAGCGCCTCGCGCATGTCATGTGCGGCGCGGGTCGCCCGCAGCGCGTCATCCTCGTGTCGGACGGGAAGGCCGAAGACCGCCATGACGGCGTCGCCGATGAACTTCTCCACCGTGCCGCCGTGGGCCTCCAGTACGCGCTTCGCCACATCGAAGGCGCGCGCCATGGTGTCGCGCAGCGCGGCCGGTTCCAGCGCCTCCCCCGCAACGTCGGTGGCGCGGAGGTCCGAGAACACGATCGTGACGGTCTTCCGGCGCTCCTGTGCCCGCATGGCCGCCGTCAGCGGCCGCCCGCAGCTACCGCAGTATGCGAACTCGTCGGG
>JBJKRK010000166.1:0-2977 GCA_046704705.1 Candidatus Limnocylindrales bacterium
ATATAAGGGCCCACAGCGGTTCGCCGCACGTGCCGGCTGCAGCCGCACTCGAAGATCGCGGTCAGACCGGACCTGCCATCGACCGCGAAGAGCAGCATCCCCTCGTCGCGATCGACAGCCCAGAGCCGTGCCTCTACCTCGTCGATCGTGGCGCAGGTCTCGAGCATGTCGGTGAGGAGCACCCAGCCCGGCAGATGCGCTCGTCCGGGGCGTGGCCCGTCCGACACGGGCAGCGCCTGGTGGTGCAGCCAGAGGCGTTCTCGGTTGACGCCGGTGGCAGAGAAGACGTCGCCTGCCTGCCCGAAGGTGAGCGAGGGGATGCGGCCCGTGATCTCACGGATCGTGGCATGCCCCCAGACCCCCGGCACGCACATGTCGTTGTTGCGCGCGACCCACGTACGTCCATCGATGGTGGCGACGAGCGCGCTGCAGCCGTCGTCGACGCACAGCTCGACGTAGTTCCACTCCGCCACTCGCTGGAGCGGCAGGTTCGCTCCCTCAGCCAGCCCCTCCAGCTCCTCCTGGAAGCGCGCCGGCAGCGTGCGCAGCCAGGGCAGCGCGCCGCGGTGGAGCTCGTCGAGATCAAGCGCCTCAGGGCGGGACGGACGCTCCCGGATGTAGCGCACGATGTGCTCCCCGAGCCGCGGACCGAGTGCGCGACCGGCGGCCCGCCCAACCTCGCGTGGGGTTCCGGCAAAGCGATGGATGCGGTCGGATGTGGTGTAGGTGGGATGGTCGCTCAGGCCTCCCATACGTCACCCCGCCCGCAAGTCGGCCGTCTCGTCCAGGCCGTGGCTCAACCGCGGCGGCCGATCACCCGCCCGGCCAACCCGGGGCCAACGATCGTCCAGGCAACGAGCACGAGGTAGGCTGATCCCGTCGTTCGCTACGAGATCGCGTCCGTAGACCTTCGTCAGTGAGTCGACCTGTAGCGCCGCGTCGTTCGCGTCGCCAGCGCGTCGCGCCGGCCGGGCGCCTGCATCCACGCCCGCCTCCCGCGGCGCCGTCGCAACCATCCCCCGCTCCCTCCGCGCCTCACTATCCGGCCCGCGACGACCGAGCGCCGACAGGGCACTGTGATACCCGCCGGGAATCGGGTACAGCGCCGAATGATGCGATTGTCTGGGCCGAGCGGCTCCGCGTCGCACGAGTTCGAGCGGTGCGTCAGCAGGGTTGGAAGCCGGACGGGTCACCTGGGCCCCCGGCGCGCCTGCGTGGCCCCTTCAGGTTCCCGTCAGCGCCCGACCATAGGGTGAAAACGATCGAGCGGGACGACGTCAGGGTCATCCGTGCCGGAACGGCGAGCAACGATCCCGCTCCGGTGGCACACGAAGTGAGCACCATGAGGCACCAGCACACACGCACGAGACGGCGCGCCTACGCACAGCGACGCCATCGCCTCCACGAGCATCCTCCCTCCCAACGACGTCGGGGGCGGAGTCAGGGGACTGGCTCGCTGACACCGCTCCCGGCCGCACGCAGCCAACCCGGGTGAGGTGCCGGCCGTCGGGGCGTTGATGGGAGCCGACGGGGCACTCGTCGCGCCGTCCGAGGTGCACGCGGCGACCACACATGCGGCCATGGCGCGGATCAGGAGCCGATGTGGCGGTAGCTGGCGCTCCTTACGCCCCCGCTCCCGTGACGACGGGCCTGTCGCGAACGAGCCTCCGACTCTGCATGGCGGCTGGAATGCACAGGCGTCTGGCACCGGCACATTCCAGCCTTGTGTCGACCAGTGGGCAGTGCCCATCGTGCCTGGCCGGCAGGGCCGAGGCTACGCGTGCCCCTTGACAGGCCCCTGACGGCAGGTCGCTCGGCGAGGGCGCCGGGTCACGCCCACGGACCCTCCTGCGGGCACGTCGACGGCCCCCTCGACGTGCCGGGCCCTGCGCATGCCCGAACCGCTCTCGAACCCCGATGGGCGAGAACGGCCGTCGTCGTCTAGCTGGTGGGTGCGGCAGACGGCACAAGCGAGGGCGCGGTGGACGGTGCCGCGGACGGGACAACCGACGGTGCGCTGGATGGTGCCGTCGACGGCACGCTTGATGGGGCAACCGACGGCAACGTCGACGGCGGGGCTGAGGGAGCCGTCGAGGGCGCGGCAGATGGCACGCTCGAAGGAGCGCTCGAGGATGTGGGTGAGCCACACCCGCCCACCAGAGCGAGGCTGGCGATGAGAAGCGCGGCCCCGACTCGCTTCCCGGCAACTCTATGCATGGATCAGACCCCCGATGTTGTGCACGAATGAACGCGCTCCATCGTCCAAACAGGGGCTGACAACCTCCTGAACCGGCGGGTCGTGAACCACTTCGAGGTGCGCTAGGCCTGCCCGCCCGAGCGCGGCACGCGCGCAGCGAGGCAGCGGGCCGCAACAGCTGCACGTGCCTCACACACCCGGGGCCGCGAAGACCTCGCCGCGGACATTCACGAACACCGGCCGATATCCGGCCCTCAGGATGAGGCCGCGCGTCGTGGCCGGCAGGCCCGCCGGCTCGAGCAGTACGTAGCGGTGGTGTGCCTCCAACGCCGTCGCGAGATCGGCCAGGGGAAGGAACCGACTGCCCAGGGTGAAGATGCCGGGCGAGGTATCGGCGCACACGAACGTCTCGAGAGCGCCGGTGAAGACGCCCACGGGCACACTCCCCCACTCCTGGTGAGTCCTCGCCACATGCAGGACGACCTCAGCGGCACGCAGGCGACCTGCGTGTTCCTCGCGCTGCAGGAACGCGACGATCTGGCGCTCCGGCCCGTCGAGCACGAGGCGAGGATCGGGGTACCCCTGCCAGTAGCCGTACTCGGCCGTGTGGAGGTCGTATGCGACGAGGTCGGCGATGGGATGCGACGCCTGCAGCGCGTCGGGCGCGGGCGCCCCGACGGGCAGGAGCAGCACGGCGAGGAACACACTCGTGGCGAGCAAGGGCAGGACGAGCGGTCCGCGCCAGCGCCACAGCGCCGCAAGCAGGCCCGCCAACACCGG
>JBJKRK010000167.1:0-3555 GCA_046704705.1 Candidatus Limnocylindrales bacterium
CCTGCGCCTCGAACGGAACCGCGAGGCTTGCGCCGACGACGCGCCAGCCGCGCGCGCCACGCCGTCCACCACATCCTCGACCACCTGCTCGAGCACGTCGGCGGCGGTCCGGCCGCGGTGGGGCTCGACACCTGCCTCCGCCCCTGCCTCGACCTCCGCCTCAGCTCCCGCCCCTGCCTTGACCTCGGCACCAGCATCAGCCTCAGCCCGACATGCGGGCGGCATCGCGCGTGCCAGCGCACGGAGCCGTTCCGATTCGGCCCGTCCCGGAGCAGGCAGCCAGCGCGCCTCGGCCAAGGCGACCTTCGTGGGCGGGAGAGCGATCGCCGGCACAAAGCGGCCGCGCGCGACCAGCTCGATGGCGTACAGCGCCGCGGCGGCAAGGTAGCGCACGGAAGCTCCCGCCCTGACCGCCTCGCCCAGCTCGAGCGCAGGGAGCAGCTCGGCAGCCGCACAGGGCTCGACGGCCAGCGTCGGAATCGACCAACGCCGCAGGCCAACCGAGCCGTCCGCGCGGGCGCGCCCGGCGGCGAGCTCGGGTGACGGAAGCGGCCTGTTCCGCTCCGACGGCAGCCACACGGACAGCAGCGCGGAGCGGGCCCCGGCGGCGGCTGGATGACCGGCTCCGTCCTCGTTCGACGCCAGCAGCCTTACCAGGCGTTCGGGCGTCAGCGCCCAGGGATGCGGAAGCGGCGCCCCAGCCCTGGCGGGTCCGCCTCGACGGGCACCCGTGCGGCCGACCTCGAACTCCCAGGCGACTTCCGCCCAGAGGTGGAGCCGATGGTCGAGGCCCCAGAGGGCGTGGAGGATCTGCATCCGCGGAGGAGCGCCAGTTAGGTCGGCCGGTCCGGCTTCGCCGGCACGGGGGGACGCAGTCCGTTCCCGGCCAGCCATGCGCGCGCCCGGCCCAGGCGGCGGTCGTCGGCGAAGCGGACAAATCGCCTCAGCTCGCCGGGGACGTCGGCGAGCTCGTCCTTGAAACGCCGGAACGGCCCGCGACCTCTGAGGGCACGCTCGAGCCGGTAGGCCAGCGTGTCATCGCTCACGGTGGCCAGGAACTCTTCCATGTCGGCGAACCCGGCGCGCGATCCCAGCGAGTCGAACCACAGCCAGCGTTCCCGTGGTCCCTCGCCGTCGCCGTCGAGCTCGTCGCCATTGTGTGCCCGATCGGTGTCGAACTCGTCGCCGTCCTCGTCCGCCCCACCGGCCTGGAACTCGTCGTCTTCACCGAACATCGGTGAGATCAGGTGGACCTCACCGGTCCGCAGGTCGAGCTTGCCGCCGGTCAGGTTCGGGTCTCCCTCCAGCGCGAACGACAGCTCGTCGAGGTCGACCGGCAGGGACCGCAATTCGGGCGACGGCCCCAACCCGAGCGCGGCGTCGATCTCGAGCGCCAGGTCGTCGTCGCCCTCAGCATCGCGGGCATGGAGCGCATCCCTCGCCTGTCCCGCCGCATCCGCAGCGCCGGGCACGCCCTGCGCGAGGCCGAGCAGGACCGCCTCGCCCGCACGCTGCGGCAGGTCGGACAGCAGGGGGACGATCAGCGGCCGCAGCGCAGCAAGCGCCGCCGCGCCGTCGTGTGCGTAGAGGGCCCCGGACAGGGCACGGTAAGCGGTCTCGATAGGATCGTCCTGCTGGGCCGTCATGCACACCCGAGTCTAGCCGTCCGTCTGCCCCGGGTGTCGCCGGCGACCCCCGACGAGCTCGGAGCGTGCCAGATGTCGCTCGTGCGATCGATCGCTGTCCAGGGTTCGGGCCGTGGTCTGCGACCGGGCGACCCGAGTTGGCCAGATTCACACCGGTGGAACGCTGGACCGGCTCGTCGGGTATGGACGGAGTCGCGCGACGGGATCAGGCTCTTCGCACGTGCCTGGGCCGTGCTCGCGGATCCCTCGCGGCATCCCGGCTACGGGTGAGGACGAGCCCGGACGCGGCCGCGAACCGTCCTTGCGTTCCGTGGGTGGGCACTTGGCCGGCTGGTAGCGCTTCACGCGAGATTGCGTTCCGTGGGTGGGCGTCTGGCCGGCTGGTAGCGCTTCACGCGAGACGTGGTCAGTGCCCCGCGAGATCAGGACGCGTCAGTAGCCCCGCGCGACCAGGACGCGGCGCATGGCCCGCGCGGCCCGCGCGCGGTGCGAGACGCGGTTCTTCTCCGCCGCGGTGAAGAGGCCCACCGTCCGGCCGCCGACGGGCTCGCCCGCTGGTTCGAAGAGGGGGTCGTAGCCGAAGCCGCCGCTGCCGCGGGGCACCTGAGCGATGCGGCCCTCGAACGTCCCCCGGCGGATCGTGATGCGCAGTGGCACGGCACGGGACGAGACGGAACTGGACGGCGGGGAGCTCGATGTGGCGGACGGCGCGGCGCCCGATGTGGCGGACGGCACGGCGCCCGATATGGCGGACGGCGCGGCGCCTGACGTGGCGGAGGGCCCGGCGCCTGACAAGCGAGTGGGCGCGGCGCCGGACCGAGGCGTGGCATGCGGCGCGACAGCACCCCCCGCCTGTTCGGCGAGCGCAAGGCTGCAGCGATAGCGCGCGCTACGCCGCTCGGGTGGGAGTCCGGCCAGCTCGCGCAGCAGCTCGGCGTTGTTCTCCTCGTCGGACGCCTGCTCGTGCGCGTAGCGGTGCGAGCGGACGCCGGGCCTGCCGTCCAGGGCGTCGACCTCGATGCCAGAGTCGTCGGCGAGGGTGGGCAGCCCGGAGAGCTCGGCGTAGAAGCGCGCCTTGGCGATCGCGTTGGCGTCGAACGTGTCGCCGTCCTCGATCGCGTCGTCGGGGATCCCCACGTCGTCCAGCGAGACGAGCGTGCTGTTGGGAAGGTGGAGCAGCTGCCGCAGCTCGCGCAGCTTGTGCGCCGAGTGCGTCGCCACCAGGAGGCGGCGTCGAACGGTCACTGCTCCCCGGCGATCGCGCGCGCCTGCGCGTCGAAGAGCTGCCGCAGGCCGCCGTCGGCGAGATCGAGCAACCGATCGATCGTGGCGCGGTCGAAGGGTTCCCCTTCCGCGGTCCCCTGCAGCTCGACGTAGGTCTGCCGGTCGGTCCCCACCACGTTGAAGTCGACCTCGGCCCGCGAGTCTTCCTCGTAGTCCAGGTCGAGCACGGTGGCGCCGCCCACGACCCCGACGCTGACGGCGGCGATCCGGCTGATCAGGGCACGGTCGAGGCCGCTGCGGCGCAGGGCGAGCGCCAGCGCAACGTAGCCGCCGGTGATCGACGCCGTGCGCGTGCCCCCGTCCGCCTGGAGCACGTCGCAATCGATCGAGACGGTGCGCTCGCCAAGCTTCGGCAGGTCGACGACGCCGCGCAGGGACCGGCCCACCAGGCGCTGGATCTCATGGGTCCGCCCGCCGATGCGCCCCTTCACGGACTCGCGCGGGGTTCGCTCCGCGGTGGAGCGCGGCAGCATGCTGTACTCGGCCGTGACCCAGCCCATCCCCTTGCCGCGGAGGTGCGGCGGGATGCGGTCCTCGAGCGTCGCCGCGCAGAGCACGTGCGTGTCGCCCACCTTGATCAGGCAGGACCCTTCCGCCCACTTCTGCACGCCGATCTCGAGGCTGA
>JBJKRK010000168.1:0-3818 GCA_046704705.1 Candidatus Limnocylindrales bacterium
CGGGCTGGCCGACGTTGAGGATCGGGTCCCGCGCAGCGACGACGCGCGAACCTCGTCAGGTCCGGAAGGAAGCAGCGATAAGCGCTGCTCGGCGGGTGCCGCGGAAAGGCCTGATCCGAGCCGGCTGTCCCGGCGGGCGCGGGGACGTCTCGGTCGACGGAGGGTGCACGGCACGGCGCTTCCGCGTGACGCGCCCGGATCGTGGCGCGTCCGGATCGTGACGCGTCCGTATCATGTGCGGACGGGCCGGGACCCGTTCGGAGTGTGGAGTCGATGCCGCCCTCGCCCAACGCAGCCGTCGCCCACACCGCCATCTACCGGCGGTGGCGAGCGCAGACCTTCGCCGAGATCGTCGGCCAGCGCGCCGTCGTGGAGACGCTGCGCAATGCGGTGCGGCTCGATCGCGTCGGCCACGCCTATCTCTTCGTTGGACCGCGGGGGACGGGCAAGACCTCGACGGCCCGCATCCTGGCCAAGGCGATCAACTGCTCGGATCTGCGGGACGGGGACCCGTGCGACCGCTGTCCGAGTTGTATCGCCATCCGAGAAGGCACGGCGCTGGATGTAGCCGAGTTCGACGCCGCGTCGAACAACACGGTCGGCGACATGCGCGAGCTGCTGCCGCGCGTGTACACCGCACCGGCCGACCTGCGCAGCAAGGTGTTCATCGTCGATGAGGTCCAGCGCATCACGCAGGGCTGGGACGTCCTGCTCAAGACCCTCGAGGAGCCACCCGACCACGTTCTGTTCGTCTTCTGCACGACCGATCCCAGTCAGATCCGACCGGCGGTCATCTCGCGCGTGCAGCGCTTCACGTTCCGTCCGCTCACGATCGAAGAGATCGGTGGCAAGCTGTCGCGGATCCTCGACGAGCTCGGCAGGACGGCGGAGCCCGACGCCGTTCGCTTGATCGCGGAACTCGCCTCCGGCGGGATGCGCGACGCGGAATCCATGCTCGACCAGCTGCTCGCCTGGGGCGCCGACCCCATCACCGCGGACGATGTCCGCTCGCTGCTGGGCATGGCGGACGCCGCGCAGGTCGATGCGTTCCTCGAGGCCCTGATCGTCGGTGATGTGCTGGCGGGAGTGCGGGTTCTGGATGCGCTCGAGTCGGAAGGTCGCGACGTCCGGCTGCTCGTGGACCAGTCGCTGGAGCGGCTGCGCCAGCTGATCCACGGACAACTGCGCCGGGGAGGGGGAGCGGGCGAGCTGGCGGGAGCAGACGTCACCGTCCTGGCCGGGACGGCGCGTCGGCTCGCCGGAGTGCTCGGGCCGAACGGCGGTCCGGCGGGCGGACGATTCCAGCTGGAGCTCATGCTGCTTTCGGCGGCGCCCGCTGGATCTGCTCGACCCTCGAGCGGCGCCGAGCAGATCCCGAGTGGCGCGGAGCGGATCCCGACCGGCGCCGAGCGTGGCGCGCATGCAGCACACACAGAGGGGCGGGCACCTCGCGCTGGCTCGATCGAGCCCCCCGCCGCGCCGGGCCCTGCTGTGACAGGCGCCCCCACCGGTGAGGCGGTTTCGCCCGGGGAGACGCCCGTCGTGCTCAGCCGCCTGCGGGCGGAGTGGGCCGCGGTCGTGGCGCGCGTCTCCCGGAACCCCGCCAACCGCCCGCTCATCGAGGCTTGCCTTCCTGCCGGTGTCGAGGGCCAGGTCGTGATCCTGGGGTTCCCGGAGGACAAGTCGTTCCTGCGGGACATCGCCGAACGCAAGCGCGCGGCGCTCGAGGAGGGGATCTCGGCTGTGCTCGGCGCACCGTTCGGGGTGCGGTGCGTCGCCACGAACCTCGAGGCGCTGCCCCCGCTGCCGCCCGACGCCGCCGGCCGCGAGGTGCTCGAGCATGCACGTCGGATTTTCGCGGGCGACATCGTCGAGACCGCCGAGATCGAGTAGGCGCGGCTGGCGCACAATCGGGCGCGCGTCGATCCCACAGAGGAGGACCCATGGCGTACGGAAACCTCGCCAAGATGGCGCAGCAGATGCAGGCACAGATGCTGCGGGTTCAGGCCGAGCTCGAGGAGCTGCGAGTCGAGGGGTCTGCGGGCGGGGGCGCCGTCGTCGCAGTTGTCACCGGCAAGCAGGAGCTCGTCTCGGTCAAGATCGATCGCGACGTGGTCGACCCGGACGACGTCGAGATGCTGCAGGACCTGGTGACCGCCGCTGTGAACGAGGCGCTCGGCGCTGCTCGCAGGACGGCCGAGCAGAAGATGGCCGCCGTCACGGGTGGGATGCGCCTGCCCGGCCTTGGCTGACACGATGCCGCCCGTCGTCGAGCCCGTCGCCCGCCTCATCGAGGCCTTCGCGCGGCTGCCCGGCATCGGGCCCAAGACTGCCCAGCGCCTCACCTACCACCTGCTGCGGTCACCTGACAGCGAGGCGCGCGCGCTCGCCGCTGCGCTCGTCGCGGTGCGTGACGAAGTCAGGTTCTGCGAGCGCTGCTTCAACATCAGCACCGGACCGCGCTGCCCTGTCTGCCTGGATCCCACCCGCGACCAGGCCGCGCTCTGCGTGGTCGAGGAGCCGCTGGATGTGCTCGCCATCGAGCGCACCGGAGCGTTCCGCGGTCTCTACCATGTCCTGCAGGGCGCCATCTCACCGATGGATGGCGTCGGCCCTGACCGGCTGCGCATCGCAGAGCTGCTGACGCGGGTGGACGAGGCCGCGGCCGAGGGACAGCCCGTCCAGGAAGTGGTCCTGGCGACGAACCCCACGCTGGAGGGAGAGGCGACCGCGATGTACCTGGCGGACCGCCTGCGCGGCAGGGTCGGGAGGGTCACCCGGATCGCGCGAGGTGTGCCGGTGGGTGGCGACCTGGAGTACGCAGACGAGGTCACGCTGGTCCGTGCGCTGCAGGGCCGGGGTGTACTGGAGGGAGCGGCCGAACGGTGAGCAACCTCATCGCCGAGATCCTCCTCCGGCTTGCCAAGGCCCTTGCGGCACTCATCCTCGGCGCGATCGTGTATCTGGTGGTCACCGTCGTGGCCGGCGAACCGGGCTCGGTCACCCTCGCGCTCCTGTGCTGGCTTGCCGGAGCCGCGTTCGTGCTTCTGGTGGAGTCGAGTCCGATCTGAGCCCATCGCCGCCGGGCAGCGGCCCACCGGGAGAGGCATGGTGCCAGCCCGACGTGGGGCGGGCGTCCGCTGGGCGACGATCGAGATCCTGGTCGTTCGGGGTGCCGGTTTGACAGGCTGCGCCGGAGCGGCTATCGTCCCGCCTCGCACCACGCGGCCACCGTCGCGGGCCGGCGGGCGTCAGAGGCGCCACCGGTTGACAGCTTGAGCGCCAAGCCTCAATATGGGAACGTTGCGCTCGAAGCCGTCCAGCGGCACGGAGGCTGCACCTTAACAAGTGAAGAGTGGCAGGTAATCCGGTTCTCGTGAGCGGGTCAAACCCTCGATCCTGAAGGCTGACCGTGAGGTCAGTCTTTTCGTCGGAGAGTTTGATCCTGGCTCAGGACTAACGCTGGCGGCGTGCATGAGACATGCAAGTCGAACGGACTTCACGGGCTTGCTCGTGGAGTTAGTGGCGGACGGCTGAGTAACGCGTAGGTGACCTGCCCCGAAGTGGGGAATAACTGCCCGAAAGGGTGGCTAATACCGCATACGGTCGCTCGTTCAGTCGTGCGACCAAAGCCGCAAGGCGCTTCGGGAGGGGCCTGCGTCCGATTAGCTCGTTGGTGGGGTAATGGCTCACCAAGGCGACGATCGGTAGGTGGTCTGAGAGGACGATCACCCAGACTGGGACTGAGACACGGCCCAGACTCCTACGGGAGGCAGCAGTCGGGAATTTTGCTCAATGGGCGAAAGCCTGAAGCAGCA
>JBJKRK010000169.1:0-2959 GCA_046704705.1 Candidatus Limnocylindrales bacterium
CCGCAGCCGCGGCCGCCAGCATCAATGCGGCGAGAAGGCCGCCGCCGCTTGCCATGAGAATGCGTCGCATCGCTCTCCCTCCAGTGGGGTTCATTTCCGCCCAGTGCGGATGCGTCGAGCGTCACGGAGCGGCGTGGAGATGAGATGGAGCGAACGTGAAGCTTCGACGCACGATCCGTGGACCTCACCGGGCGTTGCTCGATTAAGTCTTGAACTTGCGCAACCACGCAAGCTGATGCTAGGATCACGCCCTGGGACGAGGCACGTGTGCCCGCGCCCGCAACGAATCACCTGACAGCGGCGAGATGCACGATCCTTCCGGCGACATCGACCGATACCGGCTGCACTCGGATGTCTGCAAGGTCCTGACGGACCCGAAGCGCCTGAAGCTGATCGACGCGCTCGCGTCGGGCGAGCGTTCGGTGGGCGACTGTGCGGCACAGCTCGGCGTGACGCTGGCGAACGCAAGCCAGCACCTCGCCGTGCTGCGGCACGCCGGTCTCGTCGACACGCGCCGGGACGCGCAGACCGTGCTGTACCGGCTGAGCGAGCCGGACATCGTGGCCGCCTGCCGCTTGATCGACCGCATCGTGGACCGACGCATTCGCGCGCAGGCCGGCGACTCGTTTCACGCTGAGACCGATCTGGTCGCCACCCCCAAGAGCTGAGGCAGCATGACCACGAACACCAGCTACACCTTTGGCATCCACATGGCCCTGCCCCTCGCCGAGGCCCGGCCGCGCGTCGAGGCGGCCCTGAAGGCCGAGGGCTTCGGCGTCCTGACGGAGATCGACGTGGCGGCGACCATGCGTGCGAAGCTCGGCATCGAGCAGCCGCCCTATGTGATCCTGGGAGCCTGCAACCCGCCGCTCGCCCACCGTGCGCTCGAGGCCGATTCCTCGATCGGTGCGCTGCTCCCGTGCAACGTCGTGCTGCGCGACGACCCTGGCGGGACGGTCGTCGAGGCGATGGACCCCAACGCCGTCCTCGGTATCGTCGACACACCCGCCATCCAATCGGTCGCCCATGAGGCGCGCGAACGCCTGCAGCGCGCGCTCGCCAGCCTGGAGGAACCCGCATGACGCCCCACCGCGTCCTCGTCTTCACGACGCCCACCTGCCCCTGGTGCAACCGGGCGAAGACGTACCTGCGTGGCAGGGGCGTCCCGTTCCGCGAGGTGGACGTCTCCCGGGACCCGTCTGCCGCTCGCGAGCTCGTCCGCCGCACCGGACAGATGGGCGTCCCCGTCATCGAGATCGACGGCCGGCCGATCGTGGGGTTCGACCAGCCGCGCATCGACACCTTGCTCGGGCTGGGTCGAGGCCGACCGAACTGATCCCGCGCCCGCCGGCGCAATCGGACGGTCGACCGCCACACTCGTCCAGCTCAGCGCATCACGCAGACCCGTCGGCGCTCGCACAGAACGCAGCGCTGGCGAAGAGAAGGAGGAACCAGCAGCATGTCTGAACAGGTGCAGCCACTCGGAGCGCGCGTCCTCGTCCGCATCCTTCCCGAGGAGAGCGTCACGAAATCCGGGATCGTCCTGCCCGACACCGCCAAGGAGAAGCCGCAGCGCGGCGAGGTTGTGGCGGTCGGAGACGACAGCGAGTCGATCAAGGTCGCGGTCGGTGACCGAGTGCTGTTTCCGAAGTTCTCCGGCACCGAGCTCCGGCTCGAGGGTGAGGATCACCTGATCCTGGAGGCCACCGACTTGCTGGCGATTCTGCGCCCGGTGGCCGTCGCAGCGTAACCCGGCGGTTCTCGAGACACGATCCGGCAGCCGGCCTGCGGCTGCCCCGGCCGGCTGCCCGCGCCCGGTGCCCCGCCCGGTTTCCGGGAAGTGGCTACGGCTGCAGGCGCTCGGCGAGGTACCGCAGCGCGATCGGGTAGCGGTACTCGATGCCGCCGTGCTTCGCGTCGAAACGCCCGAAGAAGGGCTCGGGCGCTCCGGCCGCGGCGAGGGCGCGGCGGTACGCCTCGGCCCCCAGGTCGAGGAAGTACTCGTCGCGCGTGCCGGCGTCGACGTAGATCGCGCGCATCTCGCGCAGCTCCGCCGCGTGACGCGGCACCATGCGGACCGGATCCCACGCCAGCCACCGCTCCCAGACGTCCGGCACGAGCTGCCCGGTCGCCAGCTCGAACGGGAAATGGATCGTGCCGTCCGCATCCGTGGAGTAGCAGGCTGCCATGGCGTACTGGTTGACGAGCGCGCCGTCGTCCGGGCGGCTCATCGCGGGTCGACTCCGGAAGTCGGCCCAGAATCGCTCGAACGAGCCGTCGTAGCGGTCGCGAAGGGCGCGGGCGACCTGGGGGAACTCGGGTTGATAGCAGACCTCGAAGAGCGCGTCGCCGGCGTGTGTCGCGAGACCGCCCCACAGGTCGGGGCGGAGCATCGGCGTCACCATCGCGCCGTAGCCCCCGCTCGACTTCCCCGTGATCCCCCGGTGGGCCCGGTCGGCGAGCGTGCGATAGCGCGCATCGACCCAGGGCACGACCTCGTCGCACAGGTACGTGTGGTAACGCCCGGTCCCCGGTGAGTCCAGGAACTGGCTGCCGCCGTACGAAGTCCAGCAGTCGACGAAGACGATGATCGCCGGTGGGGCCGGTTCGGCCGTTCCCTGCGGCGCGAAGAGCGCGTCGATCAGCTCGGGCACCGTCGGGCGGAAGGCCGAGCGGTTGCGCCACATGTCGAGCTGGCCGGTCATCCCCTGGAGCAGGTAGATGGCCGGGTAGCGTCGCGCGGGCGCGCCGTCATAGCCCGGCGGCAGGTAGATCCAGATCGGACGGGAGGCCGGGTCGCCGAGCGGGTTGTCGGCCAGCGCCCGACTCTCGATCACGGCTTCGTCGAGTCGGCCGGCGAACGGGCGGGACCAGGGTCGCATGGAAGCTCCTCTCCTGGTATCGGTACGGTGCTGTCGTGCGACTGCAGGGTAGCGGCGAGGCACCGCCGCTGCGGGCC
>JBJKRK010000170.1:0-6563 GCA_046704705.1 Candidatus Limnocylindrales bacterium
GTGCCGGGCCGGGCGCCTGACCTGGCCGCGCGCGCTCGGTGCCGGGCCGGGCGCCTGACCTTCGACAGCGGCCCTGCTGCCCCTCGAGCCCGAGCCGATCGACCCTGGACCGAGTGTGCCGTTGGCGGGTACCGTCGCGTCTGCCAAGCCGGATGGGATCCGACGGTCGTGGGTGGGTGGGACTCCAGGGGTAGGCGCCGGCGGCGCGAGGGCGACCGACGGCAGGGAGGTGGGGCATGCTCCGGATCGCGCTCCGAACCATCGCGGTGCTCGGCGCCGCGCTGCTGCTGCTCGCGCTCGAGGTCGGGCCTGTCCTGGGCACGGACGCGCTCGGGGGGAAGCTGCGGTACGGCAATTCGGTCAGCGTGCCGGCCGGTGAGACGGTGAACTCCGACCTGTATGTCTTCGCCGGGACGGTGACCGTGGATGGCACGGTGCACGGGGACCTCGTCGCCTTCGGCGGGACGATCGTCAGCAACGGCACCGTCGACGGTGACGTGATCGCCGGCGGCGGCACGATCGACATCGGCGGCACGGTCGGGGGCGGCGTGCGCGCCGGCGGCGGCCAGATCACCGTGTCCGGCCAGGTGGCGAAGGATGTCCTGGCGGGCGGCGGCACGCTCACGCTCACCGGCGCCAGCAAGGTCGGCGGCGACGTGATCTTCTCGGCGGGGCAGGCCACCTTCACGGGCACCATCGTGGGTAGCATCCAGGGCAACGCCGGCACGTACACGCAATCGGGGACCGTCGGCGGGACCGAGGACGTCACGATCAACCAGGGCGTCACGCCGCCTGCGCCAGGCAACGTGGTCTTCGGCTCGGCGTCGCACAACGTCGTCCTCGACGCCGTGCGGCACTTCGTCGTGGTGCTCCTCTTCGGCGCGCTCGCCCTGTGGCTCCTGCCGCGCGGCCTGCGCAGCGCCGAGGAGCTCGTCCGGCGCCGCCCGCTGGAGGTCGTGGGCAGCGGCATCGTCGCCGTGCTGGGCTACTTCGTTGCGCTCCTCGCGCTCCTGGTCGTGATGGTCGCGCTCGCCATCGCCTTTGGCCTGCTCACGCTGGGATCGCTCGTGGGAATCGATGTGGTCGCCTGGCTGCTCACCAGCTTCGTGGTGACGTTTGGCTTCTTCCTGGCGGTCGCCTTCTGGGCGGACGCCGTGGTGGGCTTCGCGCTCGCCCGGGTCGTCATGCCGAGCGGAACGGCGGGGCGCTGGGCTGAGCTCGGGGCCCTTGCGGTCGGCGCGGCCATCGTCGTCATCGTGACGACCCTGCCGTACGTCGGGCCCTGGGCCAAGCTGCTCGTCGTCCTCTTCGGGACAGGCGCGATGCTGCTGGCCGCCTGGCGGCGCTGGCGGGGGACGGGCAGCCCTGCGGACACCCTCCCCGGCGCGGTCGCGAGTCCGCCCGGGCAGCTGCCGGCCTGAGGCGCGCTACTCCTGCCGGTTGAACGCGAGGACGGCTCCGCCGAGCAGGATGGCCCCCAGCCCGCCGACCACGATGACGTCCTGGATCGTCGTCATCGTGTGCCCGAGCACGGTCACGCCCAGTGTCGGGCTGGTTCCCAGGAAGATCTGCCGGATCGCGTCGACACCGTAGGTCAGGGGGTTCAGCTTCGAGATCACGGCCAGCCAGGCCGGGACGTCGTTCACCGGGAAGAAGACGCCGGCCAGGAAGATGAGCGGGAAGATCAGCAGCTGGATGACGAGCTGGAAACCCTGCTGGCTGGTCATGAACGTCGCGATCAGGATGCCGAGCCCGGAGAGCCCGAGCGCGAGGATCGCCACCATGGGGATCAGGCCAAGCAGGATCGCCGGTGACAGGGTCACCCCCAGGAACGGCGCGAGCACGAGCATGATCGCCACCTGGATCAGGCCCGTGATCGTCGCGCCCACTGCCTTGCCCAGCACGATCCCTGTCCGCCCGATGGGCGCGACGAGGATCTCGCGCAGGAAGCCGAACTCGCGGTCCCACACCACGGACACGCCGGCGAAGAGCGAGCTCGTCAGGACGGTCATGGCCACGATTCCCGGGTACATGAACTGGATGAAGTTGACGCCGGGCGTCACGGTGCCGATCACCTTCGCGAAGCCGGCGCCGAAGATGACCAGGAACAGCAGGGGAAACGCGAGGCTCGAGACGATCCGGGATCGCTCGTTCACGTAGCGCAGCATCTCGCGGTAGGCCACCACCCAGGTGCCGCGCCAGATCTCGGCCATCAGGACAACCCTCCGGGAGCGCGATGTCGGTCGGGGGCGCGATATCGGCCGCTCATCGGCCTCGCCGCCCCCAGCGACCCCCACCCTGCAGCATCTGCTGGCGCGCATCGAGCTCGGAGTCGCGGATCTCGTGCCCGGTCAGCGTGATGAAGACGTCCTCGAGGCTGGGACGGGTGAGGCTGATCGACTGCAGCTGCTGCGGGAAGGTGCGCACGAACTCCGGCAGGAACGTGTCGCCGGCGGCCACGTGGAAGCGCACCGTGTGGTCCTGCACCATCGGCTCCAGCGCGTAGCGGGTCCGGATCTCGTTCGCCGCGGCCGCGTTGTCGGGCGACGAGATCGTGATCAGGTCGCCACCGACCGAGCGCTTCAGGCCGTCGGGCGTGTCGAGCGCGACGATCGTGCCGTGGTCGATGATCGCGATGCGGTCGCAGTTCTCGGCCTCTTCCAGGTACTGCGTCGTCAGGAAGATCGTGAGCTGCTCCTGCTCGCGGAGGCGCAGCAGGTACTCCCAGATGTGGCGCCTGGTCTGCGGGTCCAGGCCGATCGTGGGCTCGTCCAGGAAGAGGACCTTCGGATGATGGATCAACCCGCGGGCGATCTCCAGGCGCCGCTTCATGCCGCCGGAGAACGTGCGGACGCTTCCCTTGCGCCGATCCCAGAGCTCCACCATGTTCAGGAGCTCCTCGATGCGACGCGCACGCACGTCGGCCGGCACGTCGTACGCGTACGCATGGAAGCGCAGGTTCTGCTCGGCGCTCAGGTACTCGTCGACCGTCGACTGCTGGAAGACCAACCCGATCGAGCGGCGCACCTCGCTGCGCTGGTGGGCGACGTCGAACCCGTTCACGACGGCGGTGCCGCTGGTGGGATGCAGCAGCGTGCACAGCATGTTGATGGTGGTCGACTTCCCGGCGCCGTTCGGGCCGAGGAAGCCGAAGAGCTCGCCTTCGCGGACCTCGAACGAGACACCCTTCACCGCCTCGAGGTCGCCGAAGCGACGGACGAGCTTGCGAACTTCGATCGCGTTCGGTCCGGCGGGGCCATTGCCGGCGACCGCGGCGGGATTCGGCGATTGTGCCGGCGATGGGGCCGGCGGCGACGGTGTGGGAGCGACTGGCGGCGACGAGGCCGGAGCCGTGGGGGTCGGGGGAGACGCAGGTGCTGCGGGTCGCGCCTCGACGCGCTCGTCTACCGGCGTCATGAGACGCACGGGCGGTCGACCGGGCATCCAGTGCCGACCATGCCCGTCTGGGGTTCTTGCTCAGCCATGGACAAAATGGTAAGTCCGATCAGTCGATATCGCCTCTTGTGGAACGCCGCCTCCTCCGCGCTTCAGCTCGGCGGGTTCCGGCATCATGCCGGCATGGCCCTTTGGCGCGACGACGAACCCGTCGATCGAAGCCGTCATGATCAGCAGCACACGCCGCATTGGTGAGACCTCCTTCGGGCCGTCTTGCTCGAATGTGGGATGTACTGGTTGGCGCATGCCGTTGCGGGGCCTAGGGCGCATGGCGGGAGAACCAGTCCGTGAGGGGCACGCGCTCGGCGAGTCTGGAGAGGTTGCCGGAGTCGCGGATCGCGGCCGCGGCGTCGGCGAGCGCCTTCGCTGCGACCCAGGTGAGCGAGCCGCCGACGCTGATCCGCTGCGCGCCGGCCGCGAAGATCTCGTCGGCAGTCAGGTCGGGGACCGCGAGCACGTTGACGGGCCTGGAGACCGATTCACACACGGTGCGGATCTCGTCGGTCGTCCGCAATCCGGGCGCGTAGAGGACGTCTGCACCGGCGGTCTCGAAGGCCTGGAGCCGGGCGATCGTGTCCGCCAGGTCGGGATTGCCGCGGATGTGGTTCTCGGCGCGCGCCACGAGCTGGAAGGGGAAGTCGAGCGAGCGCGCCGCCTCGACCGCCGCCACGATCCTCTCGACCGCCTGTGGCAGCTCGTAGATGCCGATCTCGGGATCCCAGTCCTCGATTGATGCACCCACCGCGCCGGTTTCGGCGATGCGGCGGATTGCTGTTGCGGTGTCCTCGGGCGCACGGCCGTAGCCGTTCTCAAGGTCGACCGAGAGCGGCACCTCGACAGCGGCGTCCAGCGCGCCCGCATGCGCGACGACCTCGTCCAGGTTCGCCGCACCGTCGAGCCGGCCGAGCGTGAAAGCGAAGCCGGAGCTCGTGGTGGCGAGGGCGCGGAAGCCCAGCGCTTCGAGCACACGCGCGGAGCCCGCGTCCCACGGGTTCGGGATCACGAACGGCTCGCCACGGTGGAGCGCCGCGAACGCCTCCGCTTTCTCGCGTTGCCTACTCGTGGACACGCAGCACCACCTTGCCCCGCTTGCCCCGGGCCGCGCAGCGCGCGAAGGCTGCCTCGAACTCGTCCAGCGGGAAGGTCGAGTCGACCTGCGGGCGGAGGTCGAGACGGGCGAGCTCCGCGAGCTGCTCGCCGTCGGGCTCGACGACGAAGTACGTGGCCCCCGGCGCCGCGTCGGCGATGGTGACGGTTCGGCCGGCCCGCCCGTGCGCGCGGCCGGCCGTGTCGAAGAGCAGGTCGCACGGCTCACCCTCCGGGACGACGGCGGCGCCGAGCGCCTGCGCGAGCTGGACGGCGATGTGACCGACGCCTCCCCTGGCACCGGTGACGCAGACGCGCTCACCGCGCTGCAGGCGGCCGTGGACGACCATCCCCTGCCATGCGCTCAGCCCGGGCATCGGCAACGCTGCCGCCTCTGCGTGCGAGAGTCTGGCGGGCTTCGATGCGAGAAGCGCCGTCGGGACGACGGCGTACTCGGCGGCGACGCCGTCGCGGTCGAACGGTGTCAGCGCAAAGACCTCCTCGCCGGTCGGCTCGACGACACCTGAGAGCTCGTAGGAGGGGGTGGCCGGCAGTCGGTCGGTCGGCCAGGTCAGCTCGTCGCGCGTGATCGCGGCGGCGTGGACACGCACGAGCGTCTCGCCCTCGGCCGGCTCGGGACGCGGGATGTCCTCGAGGCGCAGTCCGTCCTCGTGGAGCCTCAGTGCCAGCATCGGCGTCTCCTTTAGCGGAAGTATCTTGCTGGCAAGAATACTACCAGAGAGCTAATATGATGCGATATGGATCACATGGACGGCATCGCGGCAGCCTGGAAGCGTGAGCGCCCGGACGTCGACGTGGCACCACTGGCGCTGCTCGGGCGGCTGTTCCGTGCGGTGGCCCTTGCGGACGCGCGCCTTGCGCAGGGACTTGCGGGGCGCGAGCTCCAGCCCGGCTGGTTCGACCTCCTGGCGGCGCTGCGACGCGCCGGCGAGCCGTTCGAGCTGAACCCGACGCAACTGATGCGGGCGACCATGCTCTCGTCGGGCGGAATGACGAAGCGGCTCGACCGGCTGGTCGATGCCGGCCTCGTGGAACGACGCCCCGATCCGGGCGACCGGCGCGGGACGCTCGTGCGCCTGACCGCGCGCGGACGGGTGGTGATCGACGAGGCGCTCCCGGTCCACGTGGAGAACGAGGAGCGCCTGCTGGCCGGACTCACCGCGGCGGAGCGGAGGCGGCTCGACACGCTGCTGCGCAAGTTCCTGTCGGACCTTGAATAGCGGCGATGAGTTGTCGCCTCGACGCACAGAAGGAGACCACGATGCCCGAGCTTCTCGTTGACTTCATCACGTCGCGACGGCTACGCGGCTGCCGACGGCTGGCCGGGCTGGTGGGGGCTGCAAGGTCCTGAGTACCTCGCGTGGCTGGAAGAGCAGCCCGAGGCGGGTTTCACCGTGCTGATGGGCGCGAGAACGTACCGCCTCATGTCGCGGTTCGCCGCGGCCGGCGAGCCGGGTACCGACGCCCTGGCAGGCATGTCGAAGGTTGTGTTCTCGACCACGCTGAATGAGCCGCTTGCCTGGCCGAACACGCAGCTCGTTGCCCGCGACGCCGCTGAGGCTGTACGGGAGATGAAGGCCGCGGGCTCCACGTCGATGCGCACCCTGGGCAGCCTCGCGCTGTGCCGCTCGCTCCTGACCGCCGGTCTCGTCGACCGGTTTCGGGTGGTCGTCTTTCCCGTCATCACGGGGAGCAGCGGCCGGGAGCGGATCTACGACGGCTACCCTGATGTTGCTCTGGAGTTGGTCAGCAGTCGCACGTTCGACGGTCGGATCCAGCTGCTCGAGTACGTCCCGGCGGTACTGCCGGGGCCGCCGGGCGCCTCTGCGTCCAACGCTTGACGGGCGATCCGCGAACGGAGAGGGGCGCGGTGACCCTGGGGACCGGTGCCTCGGCCCTCTGAAGCCAGTGGTATGCGAGTCTGGTCGGGGCGGCGGGACTTGAACCCGCAACCTCGTGCTCCCAAAGCACGTGCGCTGCCATTGCGCCACACCCCGACG
>JBJKRK010000171.1:0-13116 GCA_046704705.1 Candidatus Limnocylindrales bacterium
TTCGACCGACGCCAGACCCGTCGTCAGCTCCCGTCAGCCGCCCGCGCGTATCTGGTCCCACCCTCCGAGCATCTCGATGAAGGACACCAGCAGGCCGCTGTCGAAGCGTCCGGGGCGGGCGAACCGCATCTGCCGGCAGGCCTCGAAGGTCGACAGCGGCGTGCCCCCGAGATGGTCGGAGGTAAGCGTGTCGAACTCGTCGGCGATCCCGGCGATCTGCGCATCGAGGGGTAGCTGGCTGGCCTTGCGCCCGGCTGGATAGCCGGACCCGTCGATGCGCTCGTGGTGTTCGAGGATGACATGCGCGTAGGAGGGCGTCTCACCGAGCGCCTGCGTGACGATGGCGTACCCGACCGCCGGGTGCCTGCGGAGGGCGCGCGCGGCCTGCGGATCCTGGGGCTCGCCGTCGCTCAGGAAGCGCGAGGGGATCGTGGTGAGGCCGAGATCCGCGAGGAGCGCACCCCTGCCCACGTCCCGCAGCTGGTCCAGGTCGTCGATCGCCACCTGCTTCGCCAGCGACAGCGCGAAGATCGCCGTGTGGATGGCATGGTTGTGGGTGACCTGGTTCCGCTGCATGGACGCCACCATGCCCCACAGGCTGTCATCCTCCTGCATGAGCACGTTGGTGAGGAGATCCATCGTGCGTTGCACGAGCCTGGCCTCGTCCTCGTCGAAGCGCGACGCGCCCCGGAACGTCGGCGTCACGATCGACGCGGCGATCGCGTAGGCCTCGCGCGACCGGTCGACCGGTCGGAGGTTGTGATCCGCGAGGGTGCGCTGCAGGCTGACGGTGAGCATGCGCCGGAGCAGGTACGTGTCTGCCTCGCGCACGAGCAGCTGCACGCCCTGGCGCGCTTTCTCGCGAAGCGCCTCCGGGCTTGCGCCCGTGCTCGCGTAGAGGACCGGCCAGCGCCGGCCGGGCACGAAGACGTCGCAGGGCACCTCGTCGAGCCGCGCCAGGTATGACCAGAGGACCGGCGCGTACCCGATCGTGCCGGTTTCGGTGGGTTCGGACGGCTGGGCCGTCCAGGCAACGGTGCGCATCGTCAACCGTCCGTTGTCGCCACGCGGGTCGCCGTCGCCACGCCGATCGGCCCGAGCACCCGTCCATTTCCGGCGACAGTGCCGCTCGTCCGTGCTGCCAGCCAGGCCTCGAGCGCCCGGGGTGGGACGGGGCGGCTGATCGCGTAGCCCTGGGCCTCGTCGACCCCCAGGTCGGCAAGCAGGGCGAGGGTCGAGGCGTCCTCGACTCCTTCGGCGACGACGTTCTTCCCGAAGCGGTGCCCGAGCACCACGATGGTTTCCAGGATGGCGGCGTCCGTCGGCTGGTCGAGCGCGTGCGTCACGAACGCGCGGTCGACCTTCAGGGTCGTGGCCCGCAGGTCGCGGAGCTGCGCGAGCGACGAGTAGCCAGTTCCGAAGTCGTCGATCGACAGGTCCACGCCGAGCGCGCACAGTCGCTCGGCAAGCCAGATCGCCTGCTCGGGATCGCCGAAGAGCCCGCTCTCCGTGATCTCGAGCTGAAGCTCCGGACCCTGCAGTCCGTGGCGGATGAGCGTCGCCGCCAGCGCGGCCGCGAACCGATCGTCGAGCAGGCTCGCGCGGCTGATGTTCACCGCCACGCGAACGCTGGCGAGCGGCGAGTCCCGCCAGCGGACGATCTGCCGCGCGGCAAGCTCGAGCACCGCGACATCGAGTTCACGGATGAGCCCCGAGCGTTCCGCGAACGGCACGAACTCGGCGGGTGGAAGCAGTCCCCGTTGGGGATGGTTCCAGCGCACCAGCGCCTCGACGCAGCGGACGCTCCCGTCGACGAGACGGACGCACGGCTGGTAGTGCAGGACGAGCTGGTTCCCCCTGATCGCATCACGCAGCTCCGCCAACCGAGCGTGCGCGGCGGTCGGTTGATGCACCGCGTCGACCTCATACAGCGCGACGCCGAGACGGTTGTGCTTGGCCTGCTGGAGAGCGATGTCGGCCTGGCGCAGCAGCCGGGCCGGCGTGTCCGCGCCCCCTTCGGGCGCGAGCGCGATGCCCGCCGAGGCACTGACGGCAACGCGCTCGTCGGCGAGCACGACCGGCTGTTCGAGCGCGGCGAGGATGCGCTGGGTCGCGGCAAAGGCGCCCTCCGCGTGGTCGATGTCCGGCAGCACGGCGGCGAACTGGTCGCCGGCGAGCCGCACCACGGTGTCGTTGCGACGGACTGCGCGGCTCAGCCGACTCCCGATCTCGATCAGCAGCCGATCGCCTGCCTCGAGCCCGAACGCGTCGTTGATCTCGCCGAACGCGTCCAGGTCGAGGACGATGAGCGCGAGCGTCTGGTCCCTCATGCGCACCGACTGCAGGCCCGCCTCGAGCGCATCCAGCAACGCCGGGCGTCCTGGCAGGCGCGTGAGGGCGTCGCGATCCGCGGCGCGTCGCGGCGGGTCCGGGTCGTCCGTGTCGTCGGTCACCTCGACGGCCGCGAGGATCTGCCTGTCTCGCACCGTCGCTGCACTGTCGAGGGTCGTCGCGTGCAGCTCGAGACGACACGCGCGATCGCCGGGGGCGGATGCCCGGCAGGTCATGCTCCACTCGCCGCCCGCGTGGTCCATCGACGCGACGGCGGCCACGGCGGGGCGGTCATCGCGATGGATGGCGCCGAGCCAGCCGAGGTCGAGCGGCGTGGTCCCTGCCTGGCCGGTGAGCCGCGTCCAGGCCGGACCGGAGGTCGTGCATCTGCCGGCGCGGTCGAGCACGATGATCCCCACGGTGAGGCGTTCGTCCTTTGTCCCGGACGCCGGGTCCCCGCAGCCGGGCTCCGTCTTCCTGGGCTCGAGCGCAGGGTCCCCGCAGCCGGGCGCCGTCTTCCTGGGCTCGAGCGCAGGGTCCCCGCAGCCGGGCGCGGGCACGCGGAGGCGCCAGCCCGGAGACGTGCCGGGGCAGCCTGGCGGCGAGACAAGGTCGGCCGGTGGTCCGCTCACCCGGGAGGGATCGGCTCCCGCGACCGGGGACTGAACCGGTCGGGCGCGGGGGTAGTATCGGGCGTGCGGCGTCCGGTCGGAAACAGGGTGGAGGCGCGCGATGCCTGTGGGGCGTGATCGACGGAAGCATCAGCACGGGAAGGCCGTCGCAACAGGCGAGAGGAGCCGGCCAGCGGTGCAGTCGCCAAAGGTGCAGTCGCCAGCGGCGCAGTCGGCAGCCGTGCAACCGGCAGCGGTGCAGCCGGCAGTCGACGGGAATGAAGCGCCGGCGCACGACGCGGGCGATTCCGCGAGCCCT
Source organism: Candidatus Limnocylindrales bacterium (assembly GCA_046704705.1). Taxonomy (GTDB): domain Bacteria; phylum Chloroflexota; class Limnocylindria; order Limnocylindrales; family CSP1-4; genus JBJKRK01. Next base: position 3,262 of record JBJKRK010000171.1, read on the forward strand.
GCGGCAGGCCCGGTTGCGGTGCGGCTCGAAAGGAAACGCTACGAGCAGGAGCTCGCCCGCCTCTTCATCGAGCTCGTGAAGCTCCAGGAGTGGGTGCGGGCGCAGGGGCTCAAAGTGGTCGTCCTCTTCGAGGGTCGTGACGCGGCCGGCAAGGGTGGCGTCATCAAGCGCATCACTGAGCCGCTCAACCCCCGGTACGCGCGCGTGGTGGCCCTGGCGGCCCCCACCGAGCGCGAGCGCACCCAGTGGTACTTCCAACGCTACGTGCCGCACCTCCCGTCGGCCGGCGAGATCGTGCTCTTCGACCGCAGCTGGTACAACCGCGCCGGCGTGGAGCGCGTGATGGGGTTCTGCACCGAGGACGAGTACCAGGAGTTCCTGCGCTCGTGCCCGGAGTTCGAGCGGATGCTCATCCGGTCGGGGCTCATCCTGATCAAGTACTGGTTTTCGGTGAGCGACGAGGAGCAGGAGCGCCGGTTCCAGGACCGCATCGCCGATCCGACGAAGCGCTGGAAGCTGAGCCCGATGGACCTGGAGTCGCGGGCGCGCTGGGTCGAGTACTCCAGGGCGAAGGACGAGATGTTCGCCTACACCGACACGAAGCAGTCGCCCTGGTGGGTGGTTCCCTCCGACGACAAGCGGCGCGCGCGTCTCAACTGCATCCACCACCTCCTCTCGATGGTTCCCTACCGGGACCTCACGCCCGAGCCGATCGTGCTGCCGCCCCGCCAGCACGATCCCGGATACGTGCGCCCACCCATGAGCGAACAGACCTTCGTGCCGGAGGTGTTCTGACCCCGCCCAGCTCCGGCGCGGGCATTCACACGCCCTTCGGGTAATATCCGACCTAGCCAATCAGGATTAGCCCGGAGGGGGTCCCGCCGATGAGCTTCGCGCAGACGGTCCTGCTCGCCGCGTTCGCCGGAGGCACCATCTACCTCGGCCTGCCGGTCGGGCGTCTGCGCAACCTCTCGCCGGCGCGGCAGGCGCTGCTCACCGCCGGTGCCGGCGGGGTGATCCTGTTCCTCATCTACGACGTGCTCGCCCAAGCGCTGGAGCCGGTCGGGGCCGCCCTGGATACGGCGCGGCAGGGGGGCCCGGCGGGGACGTTCTTCGTGGACGCCGCGATCCTCGCCGCGAGCGTCGCGGTCGGCCTGCTGGGAGTGACCTACGCCAGCAGCCGGTTGCGGGCGCGTGCCGTGGGGCCTTCTGCGGCACGCCAGCTCGCGCTGGGGACGGCGATCGGCCTGGGCCTCCATAACTTCAGCGAGGGGCTCGCCATCGGGCAGTCGTCCGCCACGGGCGCCACGTCCCTCGCGCTCATCCTGGTCATCGGCTTCGCGCTGCACAACGCAACCGAAGGGTTCGGCATCGCGGCGCCGCTCGCCTCGGGCGAGCGTCCCGGGTGGGGGTTCCTGGGAGGCATGGGGCTGATCGGCGGTGGGCCCACGTTCGTGGGCGGCGTGGTCGGCTACGCGTTCGTGTCGCAGGCGATCTCGATCGCGTTCCTCGGCCTCGCCGCGGGGGCGCTCGTGTTCGTCTTCAACGAGATGATGTCCGTGGCGCGGAAGTTCGCGCTGCCCATGACGGCCTCGACGGCGCTGCTGCTCGGTCTGCTCGCCGGCTTCGCCACGGACTTCATCCTCACGGCGGCCGGAGTGTAGGAGGCTGGCCGCGCCAGGAGTCCAGGAGGCTGACGGCGGCCGGAGTGTCGGAGGCTGGCCGCGCCAGGAGTCCAGGGCGCCGGCTGCGGCGGGGAGTCAGGAGCGCCGACGGCGGCGGCCGTACAGCGGCGCCGGCGGCGGAAATCGACGACGCTGGCCGCGGCGGGATTTCAGAGCGCTGACCCCGGCGGCCGTACAGCGGCATCGCGCCCCGTCCTGTGCACAATAGCGTTCTCTGGCACAGGGTCTGGCCTGATCTCAACCACCGCGACCAGGTGAACTGGAGCTGCATGTCGGCGCGATTTGCCCGATCCGACGCTGCGTTGCGGGTCCCGAGGAGAGGTCCGCGTTCATGACCGTGCGCGTGCGAGCCGCACTCGAGGCATTCCGCGGGAGCCTCTTCTACACGCCGCTGCTGTACGTCCTGGCGGCCGTGGCGGCGTCGAGCGCGACGCTGGTGCTGGACGCGACACTCGAGAACGTGCCGGGCTGGCCCCCGATCGTCCTGGCCGGTACGGTGGCCAGCGCACGCGCGCTGCTCAGCACGATCGCCGGCGCGACGATCGCCTTTGCGGGCGTCGCCTTCTCCGTGTCGTTGCTGCTCCTGCAGCTCGCCTCGAGCCAGTTCTCGCCGCGCGTGCTGTACAGCCTGTTCCGCGATCCGTTCGGCAAGCGCGTGATGGGGATCGTGGTGGGCACCTTCACCTACTGCCTGCTGGTGCTGCGCGCGGTCCGCGAATCGCCGACGCCGGGTGGCCACACCCTCATCCCCTACCTCTCGCTCGTGGTCGCCGTCGCGCTCGGCATCCTGGCGATCCTCGCGATCGTCGCCTTCATCGACCACAGCGCACATTCCATGGAGGTCGGCGAGATCACGCGTCGCCTGACCGTGGAGGCGCGCGAGCAGATCGATCGTCTCTTCCCCCAGCACAGTGACGGGGCGGCTGCCACGCCACACGACGATCCAGAGGAAGACCTGGAGCCGCCGGATGACGCGCTCCGCGTGTTGGCCTCAGGCGACGGCTGGGTGCAGCAGATCGACCTGGCCGGGCTCCTTGACTCGGTCCCCGAGGGCAGCACGATCCGGCTCGCGACGCGCGTCGGTGCGTTCGTCGCGGAAGGCACGCCGCTCTGCGAGATCTGGCCCACACCCGATGACGCCCAGGCAGCCGTGGGCCGCGCGCGGGGCGCGATCCGGCTCGGAGGCGGGCGGACGATGCAGCAGGATGCGGCCTTCGGCGTCCGGAAGCTCGTCGACATCGCTCTGCGCGCGCTCTCGCCCGGGATCAACGACCCCACGACCGCGCAGGAGGTGATCGTCCACCTGGGCGCGCTGCTGCGCGGCATCTTCCTCCGCGACCTGCCACCGCTCGTGCAGGTCGACGACCGCGAGCGCCGCCTGCTTCGGCCCTTCGAGCTCCGGCACAACGACTACCTCGATCTCGCCTTCGACCAGATCAGGCAGGCGGGGGCGGGCCAGCCGGCCGTCATGCTCACCGTGCTCGACACACTGGGCATGCTCGACACCGCGCTCGACGATGCGGGCCTGCGGGTCCGGCGCGCTGCGTTGACCCGCCAGGCCGCCCTGATCGTCCGCAGCAGCGCCGCCACGGACCTGCTCCCCGAGGATGCGGAGCGGATCCGCCGGAGGGCACGCGAGCTCGGGCTCGTGGTCGAGCGGGGGGATGCAGCTGCCGCAGATCAGGCCCGTCTTTCCGACGAGCATCAGGCCCGTCTCCCCGACGGGCATCAGGCCCGTCTTCCCGACGATCACAGGTGGTGACCAGTGGCTGTCCACCCGTCAGGCGAGCAGTTCGAGATCCGGTTCGGCGAGCAGCGCGCCACGATCGTCGAGGTGGGTGGCGGCATCCGCGAGTATGCCGTGGGTGACCGTGCCGTCCTCGATCCCTACCCACTCGAAGCGATGTGCGACGGCGCGCATGGCGCGCCGCTGATCCCGTGGCCCAACCGGCTGGCCGACGGCAGGTACCGCTTCGACGGGGCCGACTACCAGGTGGCGCTGACGGAACCCGAGAAGCGCAACGCGATCCATGGCTTCCTGCGCTGGCGAACCTGGCAGCCGCGTGCCCGGGAGACGGCCAGCGTGATCGTGGGGACGCGGCTCCTTCCGCTCACCGGGTTCCCGTTCGCGCTGGACGTCGAAGTGGCGTACCGGCTCGCCGACGAGGGCCTCGAGGTGGCCACCACCGCGTCGAACATCGGCGACCGCGCCTGTCCGTACGCGACCGGGCACCACCCGTACCTCTCGCCGGGGAGCGGGCAGGTCGATGCGTGTACGCTCGAGCTGGACGCCCGCACGCGGATCCTGACCGACGACGAGCGCCAGCTGCCCATCGGGCGCGAGCCGGTGGAGGGGACGCCGTTCGACTTCCGGACCGGCAGCCGGCTGGGCGACCGACGGGTGGACTTCGCATTCACCGATCTGGCCCGCGATCCCGATGGCCGCGCCTGGGCGCGGCTGGCGGGGATCGATGGGCGCCGCGTCGAGCTCTGGGTCGACGAGCACTACCCGATCATCGAGATCTACACAGGCGACACGCTGGCACCGGCCAGGCAGCGTCTCGGCCTCGGCGTGGAGCCCATGACGTGCCCACCGAACGGTTTTCAGAGCGGCGAGGGGCTCCTGCGGCTGGAGCCGGGGCAATCGATCACCACCACCTGGGGCGTCCGCCTCCGCTGAGCGAGGTCAACCCTGATGCTCCACCTGCGCGTGGTTGCCGCGCCGGGTCGCGCCGGGCGGGTCCGGGAGCTCCTCCGCGCCACGCCCAGCGTGTACAACGTGGTCGCCCTGGGCCGGGTCGCAGAGCAGCCGCCGGGCGAGGTCTTCCTGTGCGATGTCGCGGACGAGGACGCGGATCTGCTGATCGGCGACCTGCAGGACCTGGGCGTGCCGCAGGACGGATCGATCGCCATCCAGTCAGTCGAGCTCGAGATCTCGCGCCGGGCAGGTGGCCGGGCGGATGCCGTCCGCGGCCGGCACACGCTGGCCTGGGAGAACGTCGAGGCGCAGGCCTTCGACGCGACGGAAGTCTCGGCCAGCTTCCTGGCCTTCATCGTGCTGGCGATGTTCATCGCCGCGTCGGGGATCCTGCTCGACACGCCGATCTTGATCGTCGGGGCCATGATCCTGGGCCCCGACTTCGGCCCGCTGGCGGGCACGTGCGTCGCCGCGCTCGAGCGACGTCCAGGCCCGACGGTGCGCTCGCTGGGAGCGCTCCTCGGCGGCTTCGCCTTCGGCGGCGTGGCAACCCTCGCGCTCGTGCTCGTGCTGCGAGCGGCCGGCCTGGTCGGCCCCGCGCTGGACGAGACCGCCGGCCAGCTCACGCCTGCGGTGGCGCAGGTAGCGGGGCCGCCGGGGTTCTTCACCTTCTTCGTCGCAGCATGCGCGGGGATCGCCGGGATGCTCTCGCTCTCGAGCTCGAAGTCCGGTGCCCTGATCGGCGTGCTCGTGTCCGTGACGACCGTGCCTGCGGCCGCGAACGTCGCGCTTGCCGGTGCCTATGGCGAGTGGGCCACCGCGCTGGGCTCGCTCGAACAGCTGCTGGCGAACCTGGCGACGATGCTCCTGGCAGGGATGCTGACCCTGATCGCGCAGCGACGGGCGACGCTGTGGCGCCGGGCGCGCCGACAGCGTCCCGCGGGAGCGGGTGCGCCTCAGAGGGAGCGGGAGTAGCGCACCAACCCACCGTCCACGTAGTACGTGGAGCCGGTCACGTAGGAAGACTGATCCGAGGCGAGGAAGCAGGTCACGTCCGCGACCTCCTCGGGCCGGCCCATGCGGCCCAGCGGCACGATCTCGTGGAGGGCCCGCATCTTGGCCGGATCCTTCATCTCCTCGGCGTTGATCGGCGTGGCGATCGCGCCCGGCGCCACGTTGTTCACGCGGATGTTGTGGGCGGCGAGCTCGACCGCGGCGTTGCGCATCAGCATGCGCAGGCCGCCCTTCGTGGCGGCGTACGGCGCGAACCCGGGGAACGGCAGGTCCTCGTGGACCGACGAGATGTTCACGATCGAGCCGCCGCCCTGCTCGCGCATGACGCGCCCGCAGGCCTGCAGGCAGAGAAACGCCCCCTTGAGGTTCACGTCGACCATCAGGTCCCAGTCGGATTCGCTCACCTCCAGCACGCCGGCGTGCTTCTCGAGCCCCGAGTTGTTCACCAGGATGTCGATGCGTCCGAGCTCGCCGCGGACGTGCTCGACCATGGCCTGTACCTGGTCCGACTTCGACACGTCAGCCTGGATCGCCAGCGCGCGCCCGCCGCCGTCGCGGATCTTCGTCACCACTTCGTTCGCCCCGTCGGCGGAGCTGTGGTAGTTCACCGCCACGGCGGCGCCTTCGGCGCCGAAGCGCAGCGCGATGGCGCGCCCGATGCCGGTTCCCGCGCCGGTCACGAGCGCGACCTTGTCCTGCAGCAGCATGTCAGTACCTCCGCCCTCACCCTATCGCAGGAAGGCGGATCGCGACGGATGCGGGTCCGGCGCCGCCCCGGAAGCTGCTCAGGCGGCGACGATCAGCGCGTACGGGCCGTTCGCGATGCAGCGGGTCAGGGGCACGGATCCGCGCTCGAGCTCCAGGCGGAGGACCTGGCCGGTCTGCTCGTCGAACTCGAGGTCGCGCAGGTGGCCGAGAAGGTCGCCGTCGTCGGTCAGGACACGCTTGCCCTCCAGGTCCAGGTCGCCGGCGATCAGGCGTCCCTCCTCGTCGCCCGCAGGCACGCGCAGCGCCGCGGGGGAGGGGATGATGACCGCGTCGGCGCCGAAGCCGACAATCGCGCTCCAGTCCAGGATCTGCGCGCCGCCGCCTTCGACCGCGACCTCCAGCCGGTCCAGTCGCGCCGTGGCCAGGTCCAGGTGGTAGCGCCTGAGCTCGCCGAGCCGCTCCGCCGAGTCCTGCCCGACCACAGGTCGCCTGAGAGCGTCGCGGAAGCGCATCACGCGTGCTCCGCGCCCCGGGCGGCATGCGGATCCGGCGCCTGGTCAGGCGCGGCCTCCGCCGATGCAGCCACGGCGCTCGAGTGCTCCCGGTGGCGCGCGAGCGCCGTCGCGAAGTCGGCCAGGTCGTGGCCGGCGAAGCCCTCCACGCCGGCGGGAACGAGGAGGCGCTCGCCCGAGACCGAAAACGTGTCGGGAAGCGGGATCAGCGCGTGGCTGCCGTCGCCACGCTGGACTTCGTAGCCGACGACCGTGGCGCGGGATCGGTCGACCTCGAGGACCAGGTCGAGCACGCGACCGATGACGTTACCGGCGTCGGTGAGCACCTCGTTGCCGACCACGTCGCGGCGCTCTTCCAGGGTCGCCGAGAAGGCAGGGTCCTCGACACGGACGCGATCCGCGGACGCCACCATCACCGCGTCGCGGCCGATCGAGTGGACATCGGCGAGGCGCAGGATGCCCGCGTCGGGGGACGACAGGAAGCCTCGACCGCGCAGGGCAAACCCCGCGATCTCCGAGCGCTCGGGGGCGTAGATCACGTCGCGCACCTCGGCCACGTCGGTCGCCGAGTCGAGCGTCACGATCGGCTGGCCGATGAGCGCGCTCGCCCGCTGCAGGTACGTCATCTCCCGCCGCCGGGCTTCCGGCCCGCGCCGGGTCGGTTGGAGCGGGAGAGGATGATGCCGCCACGCCGGCGACGCCACTGAACGTACCCGAGCACGATCACGACCGCCGCGACGACCGCCAGCAGCAGCACGATCCACCAGTCCACAGCCATCCCTCAGTCCGCAGGCATCCCTCAGTCCGCAGTCATCCCTCGCCGGTGCCCCGAGACGGTCACCTGTTCGCCGGTGCGGTCGTGGCTATTCTCGGCCGTGGAACTGGCGCGCACAAGCCCGCCGCACTGTCGGCTGCGCCGCGTTGCCCCAGGACGGCCGGCCGTCGCGCGCCTCGCGGCAGGGGAATCGATGCCTGACGGTGTCGGACCGGCGGCCGGCACCAACGGCCGGCAGGTCAGGTGGCGCCGTCCAGGTCCTCGATCGTGGTCTCGGACGGCCGGCGCGTCGCCCCCAGGCGCATGGCCACGTCGTCCGCCGCGCGCATCACGCGCAGCACGTTGCCGCCTGCGACCTTGCGCACGTCGTCATCGGAGTAGCCGCGCCGGAGCAGCTCGGCGAACAGCGCGGGGAAACCGGAGACGTCCTCGAGGCCCGCAGGGAACAGGCCCGCGCCGTCGAAATCGCTTCCCACGCCGACATGGTCGATGCCGGCCACGCTGCGCACGCGGTCGATGTGGTCCGCAACCTGGCCGATGGAGGCCCGCGGTGCTGGATGCTCCTCCAGCCAGCGCCGACGCAGCGCGTGGAGCTCGTCGGGTGCCGCATCGGGATGCGCCTGCCGGTACGCCTCCTCGGCCGCCTCGCCCGGCTGCAGGTGTGCCGAGACCTCGGCCGAGACGAACTTGGCGACGAACACCACCATCACCACGCCGCCGTTGGCGGGCAACCGCGCGAGGATGTCGTCCGGGACGTTGCGCGGGTGGTCGTGCACGGCCCGCGCGCCGGAATGCGAGAAGAGCACCGGCGCCTCGCTCACGTCGAGCGCGGCCGACATCGTGGCCGGTGCGACGTGGCTGAGATCCACGAGCATTCCCAGCCGGTTCATCTCGCGGACCACCTCGGCGCCGAACGGCGTCAGGCCACCGTGGCGCGGCTCGTCGGTGGCGGCGTCCGCCCAGCGGGTGGTCTGCCAGTGCGTGAGCGTCATGTACCGGACCCCGCGCGCATGGAAATGGCGCAGCGCCGGCAGCGAGCTGGCGATCATCGCGCCCCCCTCGAGCCCGATGAGCGAGGCGATGCGGCCCGCGGCGAATGTCCGCTCCACGTCTTCCGCGCGCAGCGCCAGTTCGAAGACGTCGGGGTACGCGGCCACCAGCCGGTGCACCACGTCGAGCTGCTCGAGCGCGGTGCGCAGCGCTTCGAGCTCCGGCAGGGTCGGCCGCACCCAGACCGACCAGAACTGGCCGCCCACGAGCCCGGCGCGGAGGCGGGGGATGTCGGTCTGCAGATCCGGCTGCGGCCGGCGCAGGTCGACCGCCGAGATGCCCAGGCCGGCGCGCTCGCGCAGCGCGTTCGGCAGGTCATTGTGCCCATCGATGAGCGGGGCCTCCTGCAGGATGCGCCGCGCCCGCGTGGTCTCGGGATCCGGGACGTCGGTCATGTCGCGGTGTGCCCCCAGCCGGGGATCAGGGGAACGCGGCGCGCAGCGGTGTCGCGATGTCCTCGACGACCCCGTCCACGCCGTCGGCGCCGAGCGCCGGAGGGAGCGACAGGAGGATGTGCGTCGCGCCGGCGTCGACGTACGCGCGCCCCAGGCGAAGGGCCTCGGCATGGTCGGCCCGCGTGCGTCCGGTGCCGACCTTCACGGCAAACGCGAATGTCGCCGCGTCGCGCCCCGCCGCCTCGAGGGCCGCGAGCAGCGCGCCCCGGCGGCCGCGGAAGTACTCCACGTCGACGGTCACGCCGGGCACCACGCTGGGGAGAATCCAGCCCTGGGCGAACCTCGCCGCCAGGGCGATGCCGCGCCGCCGCTGCCCGCCGAGCCAGATCGGTGGGCCGCCGCTCGTGAGAGGCGGCGGCTGGTTCGTCGCGCCGCGGAGCGGGTAGAACGGATCGTCGAGGGTCACCCCGGGCGGGGCGGCGGCCGCCGGTGAGAAGAGCGCACGCAGCACGCTCAGCGCGGAGTGCAGGCGGTCGATCCGTTCGCCGATCGGCGGCAGCCGGATGCCCAGCCTCGAGTGCTCGCCCTCGTGCCAGCCTGCCCCCAGCCCCAGGATGTACCGGCCGCCCGTGACGTGGTCGAGGATGGTCGCCTGCTTGGCCAGGACCGCTGGGTGGCGGAACGTGTTCGAGAGCACCCCGTGGCCGACTGTCTTGCCGGGCACGTGGCGCGCCAGCGCGGCCGTCGCGGTGACCGTCTCCCAGCTCGGCCCCGGCGTGTCGCTGTGCAGGTCCGAGAGGTGGTCGTTGGTCCACACGGACTCGAGGAGGTCGTGCTCACCGGCACGCGCCCAGGCGCGTTCCAGGGTGGGCCAGTCGACCGCCTGGGGTGAGAGGTTCAGCCCGATGTGGAGGTGCGGGAAGAGCGCCATCCGGCTGAGCATAGCCGCTCCCGGCGTCGTGTATCGCCGCGGAGCGGTCCGGCACCGCCCGCAGGGTGCGCGGCCGCGGCCCCGGAG
>JBJKRK010000172.1:0-2888 GCA_046704705.1 Candidatus Limnocylindrales bacterium
TGGTGCGACAAGTGCGTCGACGCGTGCCCGTACTCGGCGATCGAGAAGGTCGCGCTCGATGGGCGCGAGGTCGCCTCGATCAGCGCCAGCATCTGCAAGGGCTGCGGCGGGTGCGTTCCCGTCTGCCCGGAGGACGCGATCGATCTGCGCGGGTACACCGACGCACAGATCCGGGCCGCGATCGCAAGCATGTGTGAGGAGCCGGTGGCATGAGCACGACCCGGGAGATCCGCGAGATCCTCCGTGAGGAGCCAGTGATGCATCCTCTCATTCTCCAGGCGGTCCAGGCCGGGCCGCGCACCATCCCCGAGATCGCGCAGGCCATCGGCGAGCCCGCCGACGAAGTGCTCTTCTGGGTGATGGGCATGCGACGGTACGGGAAGCTGCGGGAGCTCAAGGACCCGACCGAGGAGGGCTACTTCCGCTACGGGACGCCGGACTGGGAGGTGCGCGCATGACCGCGGTGGTCGACGCCGGCCTTCTCGCCGACATCCAGAAGTTCGGCGCAGCGGACGTCTCCGCCTGCTTCAGCTGCGGCAACTGCACGGCGATCTGCCCGCTCTCCGACAACGACGGCACGTTCCCGCGGCGGCTGATCCGCTATGCGCAGGTGGGCATGAAGGATGCCCTCCTCTCCAGCAAGGAGCTCTGGACCTGCTACTACTGCGGCGAGTGCTCCGACACCTGCCCCACGCAGGCCGATCCCGGCGGCTTCATGGCCGCTGCACGCCGCTACGCGATCGCGAACTACGATCACACGCGGCTCGCCCGCACGATGTACACGACGCCGCTCCTGGGCTCGGTCATCGCGATCCTGCTGGCCGCGTTCTTCGCCGTCTTCATGTACTCCGAGCACGGCGTGCAGAGCACGCAGTCGCTGGCGCTCTTCCAGTTCATACCGGAGGGGCTCGTCCACAACACCGGCGTGGCGGTCATGATCATCGTCTTCCTGGCGGGCCTCGCCGGCGTGGTCACCATGGCACGTGGCATCTCGAGGCGCGAGGAGATCGGAGTCCGCGATGTCATCGGCAGCCGCGCCGCGCTGGCGAGATCCGTGCGGGCGCTGTGGGTCGCCCTGGGGATCGAGTCGATCGGCCAGCGGCGCTACCGCGTCGACTGCGAGAGCGTCCAGGAGGAGCGGCCCTGGTACCGGCGGCGCTGGTTCATCCATGCCGCCACCATGTGGGGGTTCCTCGGCCTGCTGGCTGCCACGATCCTCGACTACGGCCTGGCGGTGATCGGGGTCAAAGCGACCGGCACGCCGGTACCGATCTGGTACCCGGTGCGGCTGCTCGGCACGGTCGCCGGCCTTGCGCTCCTGTACGGCGTCAGCATGCTGATCGTCGACAGGCTGCAGAAGGCAAACCGCTCGGCGAGCAACTCGACCCCGGCCGACTGGATGCTGCTCGTCCTGCTGTGGGTGACCGGCGCGACGGGGTTCCTGATCGAGATCGCCCTGTACCTGCCGCAGGCACCGGCATGGGGATACTGGGTCTTCCTGTTCCACGTCTCGGTGGCCATGGAGCTCGTGCTCCTCGCGCCGTTCATGAAGTTCGCCCACGCGGTCTACCGTCCGGTGGCGCTCTTCTTCTACACGCTCGCGGGAGAGCGGGCCAAGCAGGAGGGATAGGCACCCCGACCCGCACGGGCTTCCGCAACCGCGTCAGGACAGGCACCGACCCGCCCCGGAGAAATGCGATGCCCGACATCGACTTCAGCGCCTTCGACGTCTGTACCTTCGACTGCTACGGCACGCTGATCGACTGGGAGTCCGGGCTGACCGCGGCGCTGCGTGCGGTCGCGGACGCGCACGGCGTCACGGTCGCCCGAGACACGTTGTTGGAGGCGTACGGGCGCCACGAGGCATCGATCGAGGCGGGGCCGTATCTCCCCTACCGCACGGTGCTCGCCCGCGCGCTGCAGGGGATCGCCGGCGAGCTCGGCTTCGTCCCGTCGGCGGATGAGCTCGCGCGTTTCGGCGGATCGGTGGGCGACTGGCCCGCCTTCGCCGACTCGCCCGGGGCGCTGGCCCGGCTGCGGCAACGCTTCCGCCTCGGCGTCATCACCAACTGCGACGACGACTTGTTCGCGCTGTCGAACCGGCGACTCGGCGTCGAGTTCGACTGGGTCGTGACCGCGCAGCAGGTCGGGAGCTACAAACCCGATCCGCACGGCTTCGAGGTCGCGTTCCAGCGCATCGGCGTACCCCGGGAGCGAATCCTCCACGTCGCGCAGAGCCTGTTCCACGACCACGTCCCCGCGAAGCGCCTCGGCCTGGCGACGGTGTGGGTGAACAGGCGGCACGATCGGGAGGGCTTCGGTGCGACGCCCGCTGCGGTTGCGCAGCCCGACCTGACCGTGCCCGACCTGGCGATGCTCGCGGAGCTGGCGCTGGAGGGCACGCGTCGCCGCTGATGCCGGGCCCGAGGGGGCCCTGCCACCACGCGGAGCGGCCGGCGGGCCGGCAGGCCGCGCCGTAACCGGGCCGAAAGGTTGCGCGCGCAGACTCGTCGACAGACTGCAGCGCCATGAAGCCGGCGGAGTCGATTCTGTGCCGACACACGCCGCGGCCGCCAGGGAGTCGGCAGACACGTGAAGGAGCAGCGCCGCTGATGTTCGCCCCGGTGCCGCCGGGGACCGCGGCCTTCGGAGGGCACCATCGATGAGGGTGCTCGTGGCCGAGGACGACCCCGGCCTGCGCGACGTGCTGGTCCTGGGGCTGGAGGATGCCGCGTACCAGGTCGACGCCGTCGAGCGGGGGGACGACGCGATCGACCAGCTGAAGTACTACGAGTACGACGTCGCGATCATCGACTGGCGCATGCCCGGCGCGGAGGGCATCGACGTGGTCCGCTGGGCGCGCCGGCACGGACGCCCCACGGCGCTGC
>JBJKRK010000173.1:0-15568 GCA_046704705.1 Candidatus Limnocylindrales bacterium
TGGGGCTCGTGGCGCGAGGTTAGCTGAGCCCGGCGGCGCGAGCAGTGCGCACACCGGAGACCGGTGGCGCGAGCAGAGCACGCACCCGAGCGGGGTCGCTTGGGGCCCGTGGCGCGAGGTTAGCTGAGCCCGGCGGCGCGATCAGTGCGCACACCGGAGACCGGTGGCGCGAGCAGAGCTCGCACCCGGGGTGACCCTCAACCCGCGCGGGCGAGGTGCCGCGCTCGCAGGACGGCCAGCATGTCCGACGGTGGAAGGTCGCGCTCTGCGGCCAGCACGAGCAGATGGTAGAGGAGATCGGCCATCTCGCCCGCGAGCGCCGCGCGTGTGGGATCGCGCGACACCGCGACGGCATCGTCCTTGGCGGCCATGAGCACCTCGGTCGCCTCTTCGGTGACCTTGCGGGCGACGGCATCGACGCCGCCGTCGAGCAGTCGTGCCGTGTAGGAACCCTGCGGGCGGCTGGCGGCCCGCGACTCGATCGTCGCCCAGAGTTGCTCGAGCCAGTCGAATCCCTGGGGCTTCGCGCTGGGGTCTTCCGTCGTCCGCGAAATACGGGCACGTGCCGGGGTCGACTCGGGCTGCCTGAGATCGACCGTGGTCGTTGGGGCGGCATCGAAACAGCTTCGTGCGCCGGTGTGGCAGGTTGGACCGGCCGGGTCGACGCGCAGCAGGAGCGCGTCGCCATCGCAGTCGAAACGGATCTCCCGGAGCCGAAGGACGTTGCCGCTCGTCTCCCCCTTGCGCCACAGCCGGCCACGTGAGCGCGAATGGAAGTGAACGAGGCCGGTCCGGAGGGTTGCGGCGAGCGCCTCGCCGTCGAGGTACGCCACCATCAACACCGCACCGTCGGCCACGTCCTGCACGACGCCGGGGATCAACCCGTCGGGGCCGAAGCGGACTGCGCCCAGGTCGACGCCCGGCCCGGCGAACGGCACGCTCATGCGGCAGAGCCGGGGCCCGCGCCGTGCGAGGTGTGGGCCGTGTGTGACCGTCGCGGGGTCGGCGGTTGTCGGTCCGCGACGGGTTTCCTGTGGTCGCCTGCGCCGGATGTGGTCGATGTGGTCGACGCCCGGTCCGCGGCTGGCCGCCGAACCCCGGCCGCAGCGGACATGGTCGACGCCCGGTCCGCGGCTGGCCGTTGCGGGGTGGGCGGCAGCAGGTCCGGAGTTGGCCCGCCGACGCCAGCTGCTTCGGACGTGGTCGACGCCCCGTCCGCGGCTGGCCGCCGAACCCCGGCCGCAGCGGATCCTGCTGGCTCTTTCCCCCTCTCGCGTTCCGGCGTGCCGCCGCGCTCGCCGTCCCCGTCTTGCAGCCGGACCGGGATCCCGGCCGCGACGAGGGCGGCCTTGACCTCGCCGATGGTGTAGCGCCGATCGTGGAACATCGACGCCGCCAGGACCGCGTCCGCGCCGCCCTCGGCGATGGCAGCCACGAGGTCGGCCGGCTCCCCGGCACCTCCCGACGCGATGACCGGCACGGACACTGCACCGACCACGGCGCGCAGCAACGCAAGGTCGTAACCGCCCCGCGTGCCGTCCCGGTCGATGGAGGTGAGGAGAATCTCGCCCGCGCCCCGTTCCGCGACCTCGCGGCTCCAGGCCACGGCATCCCGTGCCGTTCCCTCTCGTCCGCCGCGGATGACGACCTCCCAGCCACCGGTAGGGCCGGTCCTGGCACGCGCGTCCACGGCCACGACGACGCACTGCCGGCCGAAACGGCGTGCACACCGGTCGACGAGCGACGGATCGAGTACCGCGGCCGTGTTCACCGCCACCTTGTCGGCGCCCGCTCGGAGGACAGCGCGCATCTCCGCAGGCGTGCCCACCCCGCCGCCGACCGTGAGCGGTACGAAGGCCCGCTCCGCCGTGCGGGCCACCACGTCCAGCAACGTGGACCTGCCCTGAGGGGCGGCCGTGATGTCCAGGAACACGAGCTCGTCGGCACCCTCCGCCGCGTAACGGCCCGCGAGCACTGCCGGGTCGCCTTCGTCACGGAGATCGACGAAGCGGGTGCCCTTCACGACGCGACCGTCCGCCACGTCGAGGCAGGGGATGACACGCCGCAGCAACATCGCGGCCGTCAGCGGGTACTGCCGGCTGCACCGGCGGGCGAGCGCGCACCACCGGCTGCACCGGCGGGCGAGCGCGCACCACCGGCTGCACTGGCGGGCGAGCGCGCACCACCGGCTGCACTGGCGGGCGAACGCGCACCACCGGCCGCGCCGGCGTTGCGGTGGCTGTCGGCGATAGCAGCAGCGTTGTGACGGCCGACGTTGGGAGTAGCCGAGCGCTGGGTGGCCGTCGCGCCACGGCGGCTGGCGGCGTTCCGACGCGCATCGCTGAGGGCACCCGAGGGTGGCGTGGCGGCATCGCGCGGGGCGGTGTCGGCGCTAGATGCCCGGGCGTCGGCATCGTCGTCCGAACCGGCGGCGACTGCCCCGGCACGGGCAACGAAGTTCGCCAGCACCCGCAGGCCGGCAGCGCCCGACTTCTCCGGATGGAACTGGACCCCGAACACGTCGTTCACCGCGACCGCGCTGACGAAGCGTCCGCCGTGCTCGGTCGTCCCGGCGACGATGCGGTCGTCCTTCGGGGCGGGGGCGTAGCTGTGGACGAAGTAGAAGGCGCTGCCACTCCGCACACCGGCGAACAGGCCGGCAGGTGCCGCATCGACCTGGTTCCACCCGATGTGCGGCAGACGCGGCGCGTCGGGTAACGCCCTGACGGGGCCCTCCAGCCAGCGCAGCCCCCGTGCGCCATCCTCGTCTGAGCGACCGAAGAGGAGCTGCATCCCGAGGCAGATGCCCAGGTACGGCATCGCGCCCTCGAGCACACGCTCGGACAGCGCCTCGACCATCCCCATCCGCCGCAGGCGAGACATGGCCGGCCCGCTCGCCCCGACCCCCGGCACGACAATGCCGGCGCAGCCGGCGAGTTCCGGTGGGCGATGGGCAAGCGTCACGACGGCGCCGACCCGTTCCAGGGCGTGTCCGATGCTGACGAGGTTGCCCGCGCCGTAGTCGACGACGGCGATCCGCACATCGCCCGGCGCATCCGACGTGGTCGTCGCCATCACACCAGGCTGCCCTTGGTCGACGCGATGCCCGTCCGCCGCGGGTCGGGCTCGGTGGCCGCGCGGAGGGCCCGCGCGAGGGCCTTGAATGCCGCCTCCGCCACGTGGTGGTCGTTCGTCCCGCGCGACTCGAGATGAAGCGTCAGGCCGGCGCTCCGGGCGAACGACTCGAGGGCATGCGCCACGAGCTGCGTGGGGAGGGCGCCGATTCGCTCGCCCGCGAACCGCAGATCGAGGACGGCGTACCCGCGGCCGGAGCAGTCGACCGCCGCGCGAGCGAGCGCTTCGTCCAGCGGCACCGCCGCGTCGCCGAAGCGCGCGATCCCCGCTCGTTCGCCCAGTGCCTCGCGCAGCGCCTGCCCCAGCGACAGCGCGACGTCCTCGACCGTGTGGTGCTCGTCCACCTCCAGGTCGCCGTGGGCGGTGATCTCGAGATCGAAGAGAGCGTGATGCGCAAGCGACGTGAGCAGGTGGTCGTAGAAGCCCACGCCGGTCGCCACTGCTGCCTTCCCGCTGCCGTCCAGTGCGAGCCGCACCTCGACTTCTGTCTCGCGGGTCGCCCGCGAAACCGTTGCGCGACGGGGGGCGATCGTCAGCTCGGTACCTCCTGAAGATCTGGCCGGTCGGGGGTCGCGCCGCCAGCCCGCGGAGCGCCACCGGCCCGCGGAGCACCACCTGCCTGATCGGGGGTCGCGCCGCCAGCCCGCGGAGCGCCGCCGGCCCGCGGAGCGCCGCAGCGCTCGATGGCGGCGAGCAGACGGTCGTCCTGTGCCGGCGTGCGCACGGTCAATCGCAGCCACCCGCCGAGCGGACCACGGGGATCGAACGTGCGGGGAACGCAGCCGGCCCGGAGGAGCGCTTCAGCCGCAGCCGTTGCGTCGACGCTTCCCACCGGACGGGCGAGGACGAAGTTCGCGCGACTGGGTGCGACCTCCCAGTCGAGTGCACGCAGCCGCGGCACGAGCCGTTCACGCTCCTGCGCGAGCGCGGTCACGCGCCGCCTGGCCAGCTCGGGACGACGCAACGCGGCCGCAGCGATCGCGGCGGAGACAGTGGAGATGCTGCCGGGCGGGCGCACACGTTCCAGGCGCTCGATGATCGGCCGTGCCGCAACGGCGTAGCCGACACGGATCCCGGCCAGCGCAAACGCCTTCGAGAGCGTCCGGACCACCACGAGCCGCGGGAACCGGCGCCGTTCATCGACGAGCGACGTGCCCAGGAACTCCTGGTATGCCTCGTCCGCGACCACGAGCGGGCCGCCGTCCCGCAACGCAGCAAGCGCATCGAGCAGCCCCAGCAACTCCTCGCGTGGTTCAGCGCCGCCGGTGGGGTTGTTCGGCCAGCACAGCCAGACGAGCTGGCACGAGGCGGCTGCGCGCTCCACCGCCGGCGCGTCGAGCAGGAAGCCCCTGTCGGGACCGGAGCGCGGCACATCGAGCGTGCTCGTCCCGCGCTGCGCGGTCAGGACGCGGTACATCGCGTACGTCGGCGTGGGGAGGAGAGCGCGACCGCCAGGCAGCAGGAACGCCTTGGCGAGGAGGTCGAGCACCTCGTCGGCACCCGCCCCGACGACGATCTCCCCCTCGTCCGCCCCCACGTACGCGGCCGCGGCCGCCGTCAGGTCGCGGTAGGCGGTGTCGGGATACTCGTTCAACGGGGGATCGAAGCGCCCGCTCAGAGTCGCCGGGAGGAAGTCGGGGGCATCCGGCGAGGTGTTGGTGTCGAACCGGAGGATCGAGTCCCGGGGAACGCCGTAGCGCGCGGCGATCTCCGCGTCGCTCGGCTCCCACGCGTACACGGGCCCAGGCGTCCCGGCCGACGTGCTCACGGGACGAGCATCTCGATGGGCAGGACGAGAATCCCCGATGCGCCGGCCCGTTTCAACGCGCCGAGCAGCCCCCACACCTCGTCATCCCGGACGACCGCGTGGACTGCGGCCATGCCTTCCTCTGCAAGCGGCAGGATGCTCGGCGAGGCCAGGCCTGGCAGCAGCCCCTCGATCGCAGGGAGTGACGTGAGCGGGGCGTTCATCATCAGGTACTTCCGCCGCCGCCCTGCGACGACAGCCCGCAGCATCGTCTCGACGTGGCGGACCTCCTCGGGGTGACGGCGCCGTCCGTCCGGTTGCGCGACCAGGATCGCCTCGCTCTCCAGCAGCACACCCACCGAGCGGAGACCGTTCATCAGCAGCGTGGACCCGGTGGCCACCAGGTCGACGATCCCGTCCGCCAGGCCCATGTGCGGGGCGACCTCCACCGCGCCGCTGATCGAGACGATTTCGACCGGCACGCCGCGCTTCTTGAAGAAGCCGGCCGTGGCGTTGGGATGGGAGGTTGCGAGCCGGAGGCCGGTCAGCTCGTCGAGCGACTGCGGCGGATCCTCGGCGGGCACCGCGGCCTCCAGGCGACAGCGGCCATACGCCAGCCGGGCGAGGACCTCGGTGTCGCGGCCCGACTCGACGAGCAGGTTCGTGCCGGTGATCCCGACGTCCGCCACCCCATCGTGAACGAACTCCACGACGTCTTCCGTGCGCACGAAGAGCAGATCGATGGGGAAGTTCTCACACTGGCTCACCAGGCTGCGGGAGGCCGTGTCGAACACGAGCCCGGCGTCCTGCAGCAGCGTGAGCGTGGGCTCGAGCAGGCGCCCCTTGTTGGGGATCGCCTGCCTGGCGCGGTCAGGGTTCATCGGCCGGAGCTGCCCGACTGCATCAGCCTGGCGCGGTCAGGGTTCATCGGCCGGAGCTGCCCGACTGCATCAGCCTGGCGCGGTCGGGGTTCATCGGCCGGAGCGCGCGGGCACGTGCCCGCGCAGCCGTTCCAGTGCCTCCCCGTAGCCGCCGGTGCCGTGGCGAAGCCATGACGCGATGCGCGTGACGGTTGCCGTGCTGGCGCCGGTGAGCTGGGCGATCTCGCCGTAGTGTCGTCCTTCGTCGAGCAGCCGCGCCACCTGCCAGCGTTGGGCCAGGTCCCGCAGCTCGGTCAGCGTGCACAGGTCGCGGAAGAACCGCTCGGCTGCGGCGCGGTCCGGCAGCGCGACGATCGCGTCGAACAGGTCGTCGGTGCGCGCAGTACGCCAGCTGGCATCGTCCGCCAGCGTGAGGCGCGCGACCGTGCCGTCATGGCGGGGGTCAGGCATTCCAGCAGTCCGGCGGTAGGGGCGTCCTGGCATGCGCGGGCGTGGCTGCGGTCGCTGCGCTGATGCGCGCCAAGACGGCGTGCTCACGCTGTGCGGCCCGCTGGATTGACACGGGCGGCGTGCCGCGCTGCTGGACATACGCCGTGTTTGGAATGTCCTGATATCCTGCTAGCATGCTACTACGCTACCATGGCGCGCCAGCGGGGGTCAACACGCTGCAGAGGAGAGACGACCCCATCCCGGGCGCGGTTGGCGCCCATGCGACCGTGGACAGCGCCCTGCCAGCAGCGGAGGGCGGCGTGTGGACCGCCGAGAGCGCCGCGAGGACCGCGGCCAGCGGCGCGGCGTGGAGCGCGCGCAAGTTCGGGCGGACGGCGGCCGATTTCGCGCCGAGCGTGGTCAACGGCGCGAGGACCGCGGAGAGCGTCGCATGGAACTGATTCCGGCGATCGATCTGCAGGGTGGTCGCGTGGTGCGGCTCCGGCAGGGCGACTTCGGCCGCGTGACCGAGTTCGGCGACGACCCGGTCGCCTGGGCCCGCCGGTGGGCGCGTGAGGGTGCGCGACGCGTGCACGTGGTGGACCTCGATGGCGCACGCTCGGGCCGGCCCGTACAGAGCGAGAGCGTCACGCGGATCGCGCGAGAGGCGGGAATTGCCTGCCAGGTTGCAGGTGGGTTGCGTGATGAGGCGGCGGTCGCCGCCGCGCTCGGTTCGGGAGCCGAGCGCGTGGTCCTGGGGACCGCGCTGCTGGCCGCGCCGGCGCTCGCCGCGCAACTGGTCGCGGCGCATGGCGCGGACAGGATCGTGGCGGCGCACGACGTCCGCGAGGGCAGGGCGGTGGGGGAGGGGTGGCGAGCCGGCGGGCCCGCCCGTCCGGCGACGGACGCGCTTGCACAGCTACGGTCCGCCGGCGTCACGACGTTTGTGGTGACCGCCATCGCACGGGACGGCCTCCTGGCGGGGCCGGACCTCGCGCTGCTGCGCACCCTCCGTGACTCGGCCGCGGAAGCCGCGATCATCGCCTCGGGAGGGGTGACCTCCCTCGACGATGTGCGTGCCCTTGCTGCCGAAGGGTTCGCCGGCGCGATCGTGGGTCGCGCGCTCTACGAGGGACGGCTCAGCCTGCCTGCGGCGCTGGCGGCTGCGGCGTCGGCCGACAGGTCGGCTTCCCCGCCGGGGGCGCCGGCGTGAACGACGCCGGTCGAGCCGACCTCAGTGGGGCCTTGCGCCGGCCGACCGCAGTCTGGTGCGGCCCGACCTCAATGGCTGGCCGCCACGACCGCAGAGTCGCGTGGCCCGACCGCAAGTGGCGGGCCGCCACGACCTCAGTGGCTGGCCGCCTCGACCTCTTTCTTGTGCGCCTCGATCACGCGCTGCGCGATGTGGCTCGGTACGTCCTCGTAGTGGTCGAGCGTGGCGGTGAACCGGCCGCGGCCATGGGTGAGGGAGCGCAGCTCGGTCGCGTAGCTGGCGAGCTCCGCCTGCGGCACGAGCGCACGAACGACCTCCATCCCATCGCCGCCGGCGTCCATCCCCAGGACGCGTCCGCGCCGCGAGTTCAGGTCGCGGTTGACATCGCCCATGTACTGCTCCGGCACGCGGACCTCGATCGAGAGGATCGGTTCGAGGAGCACCGGCGAGGCCTCGGACAGGCCCTTGCGCGTGGCGAGTGAAGCCGCGAGCCGGAACGACAGCTCGTCCGAGTCGACGGTGTGGAACGAGCCGTCGTACAGCGTCGCCTTGAAGTCGATGACGGGATAGCCGGCGAGGATCCCGTGGGAAGCGACGTCCCGGACGCCCTTCTCCACGCCGGGGAAGAACTGCCGTGGCACGGCCCCGCCCACAACCTTCTCGGTGAACTCGACGCCCGCTCCGGGGTTCGGCTCGATCTCCAGCCACACATGGCCGAACTGCCCGTGGCCGCCCGTCTGCTTCTTGTGGCGTCCCTCGGCCTGCGTCTTGCCCCGGATCGTCTCGCGATACGGGATGCGCGGCGGGCGGGTCACCACGGCGGCGCCGAACTTGCGCTTCAGGCGTTCGGTGAGCACGGCGACATGGCTCTCGCCCTGGGCCCAGAGCAGCTGCTCGCCGGTGTCGGCGTTGCGTTCCACCCGGATCGAGGGGTCCTCTTCGGCCAGCCGAGCGAGCGCCGTGCTCATCTTGTCCATGTCCGCCTTGCTCTGCGGCTCGATCGCCACGGGCAGCAACGGCTCGGGGAACTCGAGCGCGGGCAGCGTGAGGGGCCGATCGCGCGAGGTCAGCGTGTCGCCCGTGACGGTGGACTGCAGCTTCGCCACGGCGCCGATCTCACCCGCCCGGAGCTCGCCGACCGCTTCCTGATCCTTGGCGTGGAGCTGCAGCACCTGTCCGACGCGCTCTTCCTCCTCGCGAGTCGCGTTCCACTCGTGCGTCTGGGCGTGGAGGGTGCCGCTGAACACGCGGAAGTAACTCAGGCGACCCACGAACGGGTCCGCGGTGGTCTTGAAGACCTGCACGAGGAGCGCCCCATCGGGATCGGGGGCGACCTGGGTCGTCTTGTCGCCGGGCTCGCCCGCGGCGATGGGCCCCCGGTCGATCGGGGAGGGAAGCGCTGCGACGATCGTGTCGAGCAGCCCGTCGACGCCGATGCCGCGGCCCGCCGCGGTCAGCACGACCGGCGCGACGGCGCCGGTCCGCACGGCACTGCGGAGGCAGGCCTCGAGCTCGTCGGCCTCGATCTCCTCGCCCTCCAGGTACTTCGTCAGGACCGCGTCGTCGGACTCGGCGGCCGCCTCGATGAGCTGCTCGCGCCTGCGCGCGACTTCGTCTTCCAGCTCGGGCGGCACCGGGCCCTCCGTCGGGGTGTCGGACTGCCAGGTGAAGGCGCGCCGGCGCACGAGGTCGATGTACCCCTGGAACGAGCTCGCCGCGCCGATGGCGACCTGCAGGGGCGCGATCTTGCTGCCAAACGCGTCGCGCAGCGCGTCGAGCGCCGCACCCGGATCGGCGTTCTCGCGGTCACATCGGGTCAGCACGAACAGGGCAGCCAGGCCGCGCTCGCGCGCGAGTCGGACGGCCATCTCCGTCCCGGCCTCGACGCCGCCCGTGGAGTCCATCACGATGCAGGCGGCGTCCGCGGCGGCAAAGCCTTCCACCACTTCTGCGGCGAAGTCGAGGTAGCCGGGCGTGTCGAGCAGTGTGATGCGATGGTCGGCGTGTTCGAGTGACGCGACCGACAGGCTGAGCGACAACTGCCGCTTCTGCTCTTCGGGCTCGAAGTCGAGCGCCGCCGTACCGTCGTCCACCCGGCCCAGGCGCGTGATGGCGCCCGCGGTGTACAGCATGTGCTCGGCGAGCGTGGTCTTGCCGGCGCTGGCGTGGCCGGCCAGGACGACGTTGCGGAGGTGGGATAGCTCGACACTTTTCATTCGGCTACGGCCCTTCGTGCTGCGAGAGGTTGGGCAGGCGTGGAGCCCGGGGGCGCGGGGGGTTCGGCCATCATAGTAGAATCCCGCGCGTGTCTGGACACTCCAAGTGGGCGCAAATCAAGCGCCAGAAGGGCGCGAACGACGCGAAGCGGGGGGCGCTCTTCACCAAGCTCGCGCGCGAGATCACCATTGCAGCACGGGGTGGGGGCGACCCCGACGGCAACTTCAAGCTGCGCCTGGCGATCGAGAAGGCGCGCGCCGTCAACATGCCCATGGACAACATCAAGCGTGCCATCGACCGGGCCGCGGGCGGCGCCGACGCCGAGCAGTACGAGGAGATCGTCTACGAAGGGTACGGCCCCGGAGGTGTCGCGATCCTCGTCGAGGCCGCCACCGACAACCGGAACCGGACCGCGGCCGACGTGCGGGCGATCTTCACCCGGGCCGGTGGACAGCTGGCCGGCAGCGGGGCCGTCGCCTGGCAGTTCCAGCCGCGGGGCGCGATCGCGATTCCGCGCGAGGGCCAGGACGCCGATGAGGTAGCGCTCATGGCGATCGACCTGGGCGCCGAGGACGTCGATACGGAGGCCGACCCGCTCGAGGTTTACACCGCGGCCGGCGACCTGGAGCACGTGCGCCGTGGCCTGGAAGACGCCGGCGTGAAGATCGAGTCGGCCGAGCTGGCGATGCAGGCGCGCAACACGGTCGAGGTGGACGCGCCCCACGCGCGGCAGAACCTCCGGCTGATCGAGACGCTCGAGGATCACGACGACGTCCAGCGCGTGACCGCCAACTTCGAGATCCCGGACGAAGTGCTCGCGGAGGCCGCGCTGGCTTGATCGTCCTGGGCATCGATCCGGGGACCGCCTCCACGGGTTACGGCGTGGTCGAGCGCCAGGGAAGCCGACTCCGGGCGATCGACTACGGCTGTCTCTCGACGGCGAAGACCGATTCCCTGCCGGTACGCCTGCTGGCGATCCGCGACGCGATCAGCGACCTCATCGAGACCTACCAGCCGGCCTATGTGGCGGTCGAGCGACTCTTCTTCAACAAGAACGTGCAGACGGCGTTCGCCGTCGGGCAGGCACGCGGCACTGTGCTGCTGACGGCTGCGGACCACGGCGTGCCAGTGCTGGAGTACACGCCGAGCGAGGTGAAGATCGCCGTGACCGGCTACGGGCGAGCCGGCAAGGCGCAGGTCCAGCGCATGGTGCAGATCGTGCTCGGCCTGTCCGACCTGCCCCGCCCCGACGACGCTGCCGACGCGCTGGCGATCGCGATCTGCCATGCGCACGTGCACCGACCGGCCGCGTAGGGTGCCGGCGTGATCGCGTCCCTTGAGGGCACGGTCGGCGCCATCACGGCCGACTCGGTCGTCCTCGAGGTCGGGGGCGTGGGATACCGCGTCTTCGCGGGACCCGCGACGCTGGCTGCCGCACGGACGGGCGCGCGCCTGAAGCTGCACACGCACCACCTGGTGCGCGAGGATCTGCAGGCGCTGTACGGGTTCCGCAGCGCGGAGGAGCTCGGCTTCTTCGGGCTGCTGCTGACGGTCACCGGTGTCGGCCCGAAGGTGGCGCTCGCGATCGTCTCGACCCGCGCCGTGGCGGACCTGCAACTGGCGATCATGCAGGGCGACGAGGCCGTGCTCACGGCCGTGTCCGGGGTCGGCAAGCGCCTGGCGGCGCGGATCGTGCTCGAGCTGAAGGAGAAGGTCGCGGCAGCAGGGATGGCGGCCGCGGCGGCGAGTGGTGGGCCGGCGGCGGTCGCTGGCGAGTCCCAGGTGATCGCGGCCCTGCAGGCGCTGGGCTACTCGCTCTCCGAGGCGCGCGAGGCGGCCCGCCAGTCGATCGGCGGCGGCGCGGTCGGCGCGACCCTCGAGGAGCGCGTGAAGGACGCCCTGGGGTACCTCCGTCGCGAGTAGGGGCGGCCCCCGGACCCAGTGACCGCACGGGGTCGAGCGGCGGGGCGCGCACGATGGGCACCCGCGTGAGTAGAACGTCTGTTCACAACCCGATCGGTTCTGCTAGACTGCCGGGTGATGGAGGACCCGAGCGGACGCATCGTCGGACCGGCTGCGCTGGCCGTGGAGGAAGCGGTTGTCGAGCGCAGCCTCCGCCCCCGAGCGCTCGACGAGTTCGTCGGGCAGGAGAAGGTCAAGCAGAACCTCCGGATCCTGCTCGAGGCGGCCCGCCAGCGGGAGGAGGCCGCCGATCACATCCTCCTGTACGGACCGCCGGGCCTGGGCAAGACGACGCTCGCGACGATCATCGCCCGCGAACTCGGCGTGAACATCCACACGACGAGTGGCCCCGCCATCGAGCGGGCCGGTGACCTGGCGGCGATCCTCACCAGCCTGGAGGATCGCGATGTCCTCTTCATCGACGAGATCCACCGCCTGAACCGCGCCGTGGAGGAGATCCTCTACCCGGCCATGGAGGACTTCGTCATCGACGTCATGCTGGGCAAGGGTCCCAGCGCGCGGTCGCTCCGCCTTTCCCTCAAGCCCTTCACCGTGGTGGGCGCGACCACCCGCGCGGGCCGCATCAGCGCGCCGCTGCGCGATCGGTTCGGCGCCGTGTACCGCCTCGACTACTACGAGTTCGCGGACCTGGCGGCCATCGTGCGGCGCTCGGCGCAGATCCTGGGCGTCACGATCGACGCGCCCGCCGTCGAGGCGCTGGCCCGGCGCGGACGCGGCACGCCACGGGTCGTGAACCGGCTGCTGCGGCGGGTGCGCGACTACGCCGACGTCAACGCCGACGGGCGCATCGGCCCGGACGAGGCCGAGGCGGCCATGCGTGCCATGGACATCGACGACGAGGGCCTGGACACGACCGACCGGCGCCTCCTCGCGGCGATCGTGCAGAAGTTCGGCTCCGGGCCGGTCGGAGGCGCGGCGCTTGCGGCGGTGCTGGGTGACGAGGCGGAGACGATCGAGGACGTGTACGAGCCGTTCCTCCTGCAGCTCGGGTTCCTGGACCGCACGCCGCAGGGGCGCGTGGCCACCGAACGGGCCCGCGAGCACCTCCGGCGGCTCGGCTACGACGTGCCGCCTGCCCGGCGTACGGCGCGCGTCGATGCCGGACTGTGGGACGGGGTCACCGCGGAAGGGCATCCGGACGGCAGCGAGCCCGACGACCCGGACACGGCGGACCGCCGGCGGTGACGGGCCGTCGGCGGTGACCGGTTCGACCCACCTGGCGGGGCCGGTCCCGGGCCGGGCG
The DNA here is from genome assembly GCA_046704705.1 of Candidatus Limnocylindrales bacterium. Taxonomy (GTDB): domain Bacteria; phylum Chloroflexota; class Limnocylindria; order Limnocylindrales; family CSP1-4; genus JBJKRK01. The sequence continues at coordinate 12,849 of JBJKRK010000173.1, forward strand.
GACACCGCTCACCGCGTGAGATTCCCCGCGGCCGACGATGTCCGGCCGTGCAGCTTCCAGGTGACCACGCCCGCTCCGGCCGACGGGCGCACCCGGGCACGCGTGGGCCTGCTCCAGCTTCCGCACGGCACGGTCGAGACGCCGGCGTTCATGCCGGTCGGCACCAACGCGACGGTGAAGGCCCTCGACCCCGACGACCTGCGCGAGGTCGGGGCGCAGATCATCCTGGGCAACACCTACCACCTGTACCTGCGGCCCGGGCACGAGCGGATCGCCAGGCTCGGCGGCCTGCACCGGTTCATGGGCTGGCCCGGCCCGATCCTCACCGACTCGGGCGGCTTCCAGGTCGTGAGCCTGAGCGAAACACGCCGGATCGACGACGACGGGGTCACTTTCCGCTCGCACCTGGACGGCTCGCTGCGACGTCTGACCCCGGAGCTGTCGATCGAGATCCAGGAGGCGCTCGGCTCCGACATCGCGGTCGCGCTGGACCACCCGGTCGCGCCGCGCGCCTCGACCCGCCAGGAGGTGGCCGACGCCACGGCCCGCACGCACGCCTGGGCCATGCGCTCGCTCGCGGCGCACGGGCGACCCGACCAGGCGCTCTTCGGCATCATCCAGGGCGGACTGGACGCCGAGCTCCGGACCGAGTCGACGCGCACGATCGCCGGCCTGCCCTTCGACGGGCTCTGCGTCGGCGGTCTGGCCGGAGACGAGTCCGCGGAAGAGCGTTCGGCCGTGCTCGATGTCGTCGTCCCGCTGCTGGCCGACGATCCGCGGCCACGGTACCTGATGGGCCTCGGGTCTCCCGACGACCTGCGGGCGGCCGTCCACCGCGGGATCGACCTGTTCGACTCGGTGCTGCCCGCGCGGGTCGCGCGCAACGGGCAGCTGTGGGTTCCGGAGGGGCGGATCAACATCCGCAACGCGCGCTATATGGACGATCCCGCCCCGGTCCAGGAGGGCTGCCGCTGCCGCCTGTGTCGCACCTTCTCGCGGGCGTATCTCGCCCACCTGTTCCGCGCGCAGGAGCTCGTCGCCTACCGCCTCGCGACTTGTCACAACCTGACCTTCTGCCTAGACTTCATGGCTGGTTTGCGGCACGCGATCCGTGCCGGGACCTTTCCCGAGCTGCAGCAGGCGGCCCCCACCGCACGCGCACGAACGAATCCCGATCCGAGAGCTCCCGCCACGTGACAGACAAGCTGGCGCGAAGGGAGACTGCAGTAGATGGAGAGCCCGTCAGGCTAGGCTGGCGGGCGCCGGGGAGGCGAACACACGATGGCAAGCAAGGATCGCCCCCACCGCGAAGCGAAGAAGAAGCCGAAAGCCGCGACGAAGCCCAAGATCCAGCCCCTCCTGGATGCACCTCCACCGGTGGTCGAGGTGATCAGACCCGTGCGCAAGCCCAGGGTCGAGGAAGAGCCGGAAGAGGAGTAGCCCGCCGGTCTCGGCACGAGCCCTGGAGGACACGACAGGCATGGCCATCACGGGGACCGGAGAAATGAGCGCCGCGGCACGGGGCAACGGGGAGCGCGCCGCTGATCGCGCCCGCGCGGTCGACAGCGCGATCCTGGCGATCGAGAAGCAATTCGGGCGCGGCTCCATCATGCGGCTGGGCTCCTCCGAGCGCCAGGCCGTCGACACCATTCCGACCGGCTCGATCGCGCTCGATCTGGCGCTCGGCGTGGGCGGCGTCCCCCGCGGGCGCGTCACGGAGATCTTCGGCCCGGAGGCCTCCGGCAAGACGACGCTCGCGCAGCACGTCATCGCCGAAGCGCAGCGTCGCGGCGGCGTCTCCGCCTTCATCGACGTGGAGCACGCGCTCGACCCGCATTACGCCAAGGCCTGCGGGGTGAATGTCGACGAGTTGCTGGTGAGCCAGCCCGACACGGCCGAGCAGGCACTCGAGATCACCGAGACCCTCATCCGCTCCGGCGGGGTCGACTGCGTCGTGGTCGACTCCGTCGCCGCGCTCGTGCCACGCGCCGAGATCGAGGGCGAGATGGGCGACTCGTTCGTGGGCATCCAGGCCCGGCTGATGAGCCAGGCGCTGCGCAAGCTCACCGGTGCGGTGAGCCGCTCGAACTGCTGCCTGGTCTTCACCAACCAGCTGCGCGAGAAGATCGGCGTGATGTTCGGCAACCCGGAGACCACGCCGGGCGGCCGCGCCCTGAAGTTCTACGCGAGCGTGCGGCTCGACATCCGGCGGATCGAGACGATCAAGTCGGGAACAGACGCGGTGGGCAGCCGGACGCGCGTGAAAGTGGTGAAGAACAAGGTCGCTCCGCCCTTCCGCGTGGCCGAGTTCGACATCATGTACGGAGAGGGCATCTCGCGCGAGGGCGGCCTGCTCGACGTGGGTGTGGCGACCGATGCGGTGACGAAGACCGGCGCGTGGTTCACCTATGGCGAGACCCGCCTGGGCCAGGGCCGCGAGGCCGCCAAGGAGTTCCTGCGGCAGAACCCAGACGTCGCGCAGCAGCTCGAGGCGGACATCCGCGCACGGGTCGCCGAGATCCATCTGCCGGTCGAAGGGATCCCCGAGGTCGAGTAGCGGGGCCGTCGCGGGGGCCGCCGTGGACCCGGACGAAGCTCGTACGCGGGGTCGCCGGGGAGCGCGCAGGGCCGCGGTGGAGGGAGGCAGGCGCGGGAAGCCGGGCGGGGGTCACGTCCCTGCGTCGCGCGCAGAGCGACTCGCCGCGCGCGCGGAGCTGGCG
>JBJKRK010000174.1:0-16423 GCA_046704705.1 Candidatus Limnocylindrales bacterium
CCGGGACCGTGTGCGCCGCGCGGCACCGCGGTCGGGAGGCGGAGGCGTCCTCTGAGGCGCTGCCGTGCCGTGGCCCTCGGCTGCGGCGGGCGCCCGATGACGACGAATATCCCGTCCCGTTCGGGACACGCAACACTTGCCCCCGTGTCGGCGCCGGCCCGTAGGCTCGTCCCGCGCGGGGGGCGTTGACGCGCGGCCATGCCCAGGCCGCCTCGACCGCGCCGAGCTACTGGCGAGACCGACCCGCGGGAAGCGTCCTGGAAGGGGAGTTCTCGTGGCGGAGTTCGCGTTGTTCATCGGCTGGGGGTCGCCGCGCGCCGGCAGGGAGATCGCGGCCGCGAAAGTGTTCGGCGAATCGGCGGCCTACTGGAACTCGCTGAAGGAAGCGGGCGAGATCGAGAGCATCGAGACCGTGATGCTCTCGTACCACGGCGGCGACCTCGGAGGCTTCACGCTGCTGCGGGGCGAGCCGGAGAAGATCGCGCAGATCATGCTGGCTCCGGAGACTGTCCGGCTGACCGCACGCGCTGCGGCCTGCCTGGAGAACGTGGGCGTCGTGCATGCGATCGTGGACGCCGGCGTCATGCGCATGATGGGGGACTGGCCGCAGATGATCGCTGACCTGGTCTGAGGCAGGCGCTGTGGGCGCGGACCAGCGCTCTCCGCCACCCGATCGTTCGTCATCACCGGGAGGTCCGCGCCGGCGGGCCTCCTCCACCTCTGCTCCTGTTGCGCACCGGCGTGCCGCCGGCAGAGCGGATGCCCACCGGTGGCCGCTGCGGTAGCGCCGCGACTCGACGCGAACCCTGGCCGCCGCGTGCTGCTGCCGTCGGTTCACGGCACGCGACCGGGTCGTCGGCGGGTAGACTGTCGCGGTGCCTGAACTCGACTTCGCCTTTCTCGCCGATGCGGCCGACGCTCGACCCGGCCAGAAGTTCTCCGTGCTTGGCGGAGGGATCACCCGGATCGGCGGCCCCGGCTTCCCGCTGCACCACCCGCACCTGGCGCTCGTCATCGGGCTGACCATCGGGGGCTCCGAACTCGGCCGCAGCCATGACGTGCAGTTCGCGCTGCAGGCGCCCGACGGCACCGAGCTCTCGCGGGCCCAGGCAGGCATTCAGGCCGACGGACCGGTCGGGGGCGAAGCGCAGCTGACGTTCGCTGTCGACCTGTGGAACCTCACGTTTCCCACGCAGGGCGACTACTCGATCCGCGTGTACGTCAACGGAACCGAGCGACGTCGCCTGACACTCGGCGTGTATCGGGGGGAGGGCGGCGCGCTCGGCAGCGGCGTGATCCCGCCGTTCCCGCCACCGACGGGACGCGCCTGAGCCCGCGCGTCCACGACCGGACGCGCCCGGGCCATGCATGCATCGCAGGATGCGCCTGGACTGCTCGTGCACGAGATTGACGACCGGCCGGCTGGCGTTCGCCGCCTGAGCCGGCGACACTGACCGTCGATGCCGCGCCAGATCCCGACTCCGCGGTGGCAGGACCCGCCCCTGGACGAGGCGGCGCTTGCCGTCGCTCGCGACATCCGGCACGCGCTCGTGGAGCTGCGAACCGTCGCGCCGCGCTGGGCGACCTGGTTCGATGCGCTCCTGCCCGCACTGGAGGACGGCGACCGGGCGGCGCTTGAGGCGGCCGCGAAGCGAGCGCGTGCGGCATACGGCGCGCGGGACTCCGTCCTCGACGTGTGGTCGACACCCGAGGCGCTGCAGCTCCGCGATCAGATCGACCGGCTCCAGCGGCTGCTCGCCCGGCGCAGCGCGGAGCGAGAGTAGTCCTGCCAGCAGCTCGCTGCGCCAGACGGCGTCGCCGGCCACGGTGCGTCGCAGGGCACGTTCGGCCGAGCGGAAGCTCAGCTGTCTGGGTCCGTCCTTCGGCTGGACGGTGTGTCTGGCCCGGCGGGTCAGATCGTGTCGCGGACTGCGGTCGTTGCGGCGATGCCTTCCCGGTGCTTCGCGGTCGCCTGCGCGCGGCGTGCCCTGACCGCAGGAGCGAGCAGGAGATACGCGGCCACGACGCCCGCCGCGGGCCCCAGCACCTCCGGCAGCCCGGTCGCCATCTGCAGCGCGGCACCGATGCACCACAGCGCGTAGAACCAGAGAACGCTCGCGATGATGCGCTTCGTCATGCCGGGGTCACCTGTGCGTGTCGTGTTGGCAACACACAGGATGGCGCCGCAGTCGACGCCCGCGACAGGTACCCGATGGTCCCGGCCACGGCCGCCAGCAGTCCAGGGGCGAGCGTGTCGCGCGCGGCGCAATTGGCGGCTGAAGGGCCCCCGGGTCAGTGAACGAGGCCGCGCTGCTCCAGGTGATAGAGCTGGTTCGGGTCGTACGGCATGGTGATCTGCGAACCGCCGATGATGGTCCACTGCCAGGAGATGATCTGGATGGCCGCCGAACCGTTGACCGAGCCGCCCCCGTCGAGCGTGACCTGCACCCGTGGAGCGTAGACGGTGCCGGCGATGTTGAGGTTGGTCTGACCGCCGAGCGTGACATTACAGGTGTTGGTTGCCTGCTGGCAGCTCCCGTGTCCGTCCTGCCAGAGGAGGATGCCCTTGTACGGCCCCGAGTTCATCCCGGCGAGATCGAGCGTGGATTGGGCATCGAGATTGAGCGCACGCTGGCACTGCGCGGCCGCGTTGGTGGCGGTCCCCGCGAGGCACGCCTGCTGGTACGTCGGATTGTCGGTGCTGTAGATCATCACGGGAGCCGGGCCGGAAGTCCCGGTCACCGACGTGATCGCACCGCTGCCGCTTATCGAGATCCCGCCTCCGGCGATGATGTAGATGCCCGTCGCCAGGTTGAGCGTGATGTTGTTGCCGATCTGCCAGCCGCCGTAGTACACGCCGGGCTGGAGCGACACACAGGTGCTCGTCACGCCGTTGACAGTGCAGGGGCTGCCGGCCCATTTCATGTTGCCCGAGCCGCAAGGCTGTGAGGTGGGTGTGCTGGTCGGACCACCCGCGCCGCACGTGCCAGCGGGATAGTCGGCCGGATCGGGCGGTTGCAGTTCCGCCAGCGGGTCGCCGACCTGGAGGGCGCCCTCATTGACGTACCCGGAGTTCGTCGTGATGGTGGCGTTGTTGCCCTCGCCACACTGTCCGGTGGCGAAGATGGCCGGCGCTGTGATGCTGGAACCGCCGTTCACGAAGAACGCGCCGTTGCCGGAGGTGCAGTTCACCGCCTCCGGAGAGGGCACGCTCGGATACGTCGAATTCACCTGGACGTACCCGCCCTGGTACGGCTGGCCGGTGGTCGGGTTCGTTGCCGGCACGATGCTCACCTTCGTGCCGCTCCCGCCGGTGCCGCCGATCTTGCCACTGCCCTGGTCGGCGTTGGGATCGAGTGCGAGCAGCGAGTAGGAGTTGGAATCACCGGTGGTGTCGGCCGCGATCGCCTGGGTGGTGACGGTCGAGAACGGCTGCCCGAGGATGGGAAGGAAGAAGTTCTGGTGCTCGCGGGTGATCACCACCTGCACGAACCCGGGACGGCCCTCGTAGGCGCCAGCCGAGGCTCCCAGCGGGGGATAGTTCACCGTGAGGACCGCCTTGCCCGGGTCGTTCGCCGGCACGCACCCCGTCGCGGTCACATCGCTCGTGGTCGCAGAGGGGAAGAAGCCGTCCTGGCGCGCATAGAAGCATGCCGCCGATTCCATCTGGGGCGTCACAGTCCCTGAGGAGTCCGCCGGGATGTACTGCGCTGCCGCGAGAGCACCCGGGTCCGCCGCATTCTGCTCCTGCCGCTGGAGCATGAATGACATTCCCAGATCGAACACCAGGGCCGCGATCAACAGCAGCACCAGCAGGGACCCGGCGAAGATCACCAGCGTCTGACCGCGTTCTGTCTCTCGTGTGTCTCTCGCACGCATTGGCTGCTGCTCCGTCTACTGCTGGCGCTCGATCGGTTCCGTGACCGCGGCGGCCTGTGTCACCCGGTCTGGGATGAGAAGGAAACCGGCCATGGGCGGCGTCCACTGGTAACACGCATACACGGTCACGGTGTTTGCGACGACGACCCCGGTCCGATCGGACTGGTCGCTGGCGGTGTCGGACGTGACGAGGCTCGGGCCGCAGTGAATCTGCGACGCGTTGTCCTGGGGATCGGCGACCCAGGTTGTCACACCGGTGCTCGGGTCTGTGTACCCGATGCTGCAGGGCGCCCACGTGGTGTCGTATGTGACGCTCGACGTCCCGATCGTGTAGGTCCCTGGTGGCGGCGCATCGTAGCTGCCAGGAGGCGGGGTCGTGCCTGGAGACGGAGTTGCGCCGTTCACATACCCGGACCAGCAGGCCACGAGATACACCTTCGTCGGGTCGACTCCCCAGGTGGCGTCGCGACCGGCCGCGGTCATGAGCGGCCACGCGGGCGGCTGGTCGCAGCGGTAGTAGCTGGTGGGCACATTCTGGTCAGGATCGATGGTTGCGACGGTCGGGCACTGCGCCGTCGCGCTGTGGATCGACGCGTAGCGCGCCGCCTCTCGGGCCGCGTTCGTCAGCTGCTGCTGGAAGAACACCCCAATGCCGAGAACGATGATCCCGAACAGCACGAGCGTCAGGAGCGGCACGACGAGCGCGAACTCGACCAGTGCCTGACCATCGTGCCGCCGGCGGATCCGCACGCTGCTCACGGGTACAGCGCCGCGACGAAGTTCGAGGCCTGCTGCAGCCAGATAGGCCCGATGTGGAAGAGCGGCGCCTGGGTCAGCATGTCGAAGCGGTAGCAGAGCCGGACTTCCACGTACGGGAGGCCCGTGACGTCGGGCTTCGTGTCCGGCGCTCCGGAGGGCTGCAGCTCCGTACAGCCTGAGGGCGCCGTGCCGTCGGCGGTGGCCCCGCAGGTGGGGTCCCCGGGCTGTGCGGCGCCGTCGATGACGTACCCCTGGTCGTGGACGCAGACGGCCACGGCGGGCATTGTGCAGCCGGTGTACGTGTTCGCCTCGGCGTCAGTCACCGACGCCGTGGTCACGCCCATCAGCTGGCGCGACTCGTTGCAGGCGACCTCCTGCGCGGTGTCGTGGAGTGCGGAGTAGAACGCGGTCTCGTCCAGGGGAGAGCTCTGCGCCAGCTGGACGTACTGCTGGGCGGCTGCTTCGGCCGCATCGCGAGACGCCGCCTGCACGATGATCCCGGCGGCGAACAGTCGCCCAAGATCTGCGACGCCGAGCAGGAGGATCAACAGGATCGGCAGCACGAGGGCGAACTCGGTCAGGGCCTGCCCACGAGCACATCGACACCCCTGTGTGGCCGGTGGCCGCGGCACCTGGCCGGGACGTTGGGACGAGCCGGGATCGGGCGTTCGCTCCTCGAGCACGACGGTGACATTCCCTCTGGACGCAACGTGGACTCACCCGGCGCCGCCAGAGCGCGCCAGAACCCCGGCTGTCCTGGCGCGGCGGGTCGGCTGGGAAACGCCGGTACTTTCGTACTGGCACCTTGCACCATACATTACGCACCGTGTTGCCGAGGCGCAGATCCGTCTCGACACACCGAAAGAGGTGCACGGCGGCACCGGTTCCGGTGGCAGGAGGAGGCGGACACTCGGACGGGCTGCGGAGGTTCGAGGCATGTCGGCGCGAATGTGGCAGTCGGAGCGTGCTGCGCCGGGGTTGGTCCGCTCGGGCTCGCTGACGCTACCCTGCGCAGGTGACTGTTCCCCCTGACGCGCCCGGTCGTTCGCCCGGCCTCGAGCCCGCACCCGCGGAACGCCGGGTCCCCGGCGGGCCCCCGCCGCGCTTTGCACCGACCTCCGCGCCGCAGCCCGCTCAGTCGTGGAAGGTACTGCTGCTCCTGTACGGCATCACCTCGATGGTCGAGGCGATCGGCATCAGCCAGGTCTTCGCGTTCATGCCGTTGTACCTGCGCTCGATGGGGGTGCCGCAGTCGCAGGTCGGCCAGCTGGTCGGGATCCTGAGCTCCCTCGTCTTCGTGCTCGGCCTGCCGCTCGTGCCGTTGTGGGGCGTGTGGGCGGACAAGTACAGCCGCAAGGCGGTGATCATCCGCAGCGCCGTCGTCGAGGCAGTCGTGTTCGCGGGGGTCGGCCTGAGCCGTGCCCCCTGGCAGCTTGCGGTGACGCTGCTGCTCGTCGGGTTCCAGCTCGGCAACACGGGCGTGATGCTGTCGGCGCTGCGGGACGTGACGCCACACCGTCGGCTCGGCTGGGCCATCGCCCTGTTCGGCGCCACGTCACCGGTCGGATTCGCCATCGGTCCGGCCGCGGGCGCGCTGATGATCGACGGGCTGCACCTGCCGATCTCCTTCGTGTATTTCTCTTCGGCACTGCTCTCGCTCGGCGTCGCCGTGATGCTCGGGTTCGGCTCGCGCGAGATCCGTCCGGAGCACGTCCCGACGGGGCCCGTGCGAACGCTTGCGTTCGGGGCGATGCGCGGTGTGCTGACCGATCCGACCACGCGCAACCTGTTCGTCGTCTTCGGCCTCGCGCTGTTCGCGCGGCAGATGGCGAACCCGTTCCTGCCGCTCGCGGTGGAGAAGGTGAACGCAGGAGGGCCCGACGTCGCGAGCGCGATCGGCCTGGTGGCGGGGATCGCCGCATTCGTGGGGGCGGTGGTCTCGCCGGTGGCCGGCACGATCGGCGACCGGATCGGGTTTCGGCCGGTGCTCGTGACGTCCCTGGTGATCACCGCGGTGACCTTTGCGGCACTGCCCGCGATGCCGGACATTCCCGTGATGGCCGTCGTGGCCGTGATCTACGCGGCCGCGACCGCGGCGGTGAGCGCCATGGTGTTCAGCCTCCTGTCGCTGGAGGTGCCCGCGGAGCGACGCTCCGCGACCCTGAACCTCGTGTACCTGCCGCTGTACATCGTGGGGATCGTCGGCCCGGCCGTCGGCGCGGTCGTGGTGGGCTGGGGGCTGGAGGCGGTGTTCCTGCTCGCGGCGGTCCTGGTCGGCCTCGGCGGGGTCGCCGTGGTCAGGCACCGGCCGCGCGTTGGGGGTGAGGCGCCTGCCGCAGGCGGGGGAGACCTTGGGTCGGCATATCCCGATCCTTCGGCCTACCCGCTCGATGAGCTCTGAGGGCTGGGGCACTGGTCGCGCCGCACGGGTCGCGCCGCACGCGTCGCGCCGCGCGGCACGCGCTGCCACACGGCACGCGCTGCCACACGGCACGGGCTGCCGCACGCCCGGAGTCCACCCTCGCGGGCAATCGGGAGCGCAAACGCCACCTGCCGTGTCGGACGTCACTGGTTCGGGCCGCCGTGCGTCGCTAGACTGAGTGGTGCGTGGAACCACCGGTGGGGCCGGGTCGTGATTGTGGAGAGCGGAGGGGTTGTCGATGCGATCGAAGGTGGGACTCGCGACGGTGGTGGCAGCGCTCGTGCTGGCCGGATGCGGCGGTTCCGGCGCCAGTCCTTCGCCGTCAGCCGTCCCCTCTGCCTCGGCGCCCGTGGTCGAGCCGAGCGCGGCCCCGGTTGCGACGCCGGCGCCGACGCCCGTTGCCACGCCTGCGGCCACGTCCACCACCTACACGGTGAAGAAGGGCGACACACTGTACGGCATCGCCAAGACGTACCACGTGACGGTCAAGGCAATCGAGGCAGCCAACCCGGACATCAAGGATCCCAACTTCATCAAGATCGGCCAGAAGCTGGTCATCCCCGCTCCGTGAGTGGGCGGGCGCGGCCGACCGTCTGAACGTGCGACTGCAGGAGCTCTGGTCGTGACCGAAGCCACGGGGCGCGCTGCCTCTCCGGCCAGTTCCCGGAACGTGCACATCGTGCGCCGGCTCGACGCGCCACCGGAGCGCGTGTATCGGGCCTGGGCGCACCCGGAGGAGCTCGTGCGCTGGTTCCCACAGCGGGTCGAAGGCTCGCTCATGCCCGGCACCCGCAGCGTCCTCGTCTGGCCCGACCAGCGTGTCTGGTGGGACGTGATCTCCGCGGAGCCGTACCGCCGGCTCGTCGTGCGCTGGCCCTGGTTGCCCGACGAGTCCTACGAAACGCAGTTCAGCGTCCTCATCGAGCCACGCGGGTACGGGTCTCGCCTGACCCTCGACGACGGCCCGTTTGACGTGGGACGCCCGGAGGTGCTCGACGCGTACGCACGGGCCTGCGAGGGCTGGGCCGAGGCGCTCGCGATGCTGCGGGCCCAGCTCGACTTCTCCGTCGACCTGCGCGAGGCGCGCTGACAGAAGCCGTCACCTCGCGTTCGCCGCGACCACGCGGTCCCGTCCCGGCTGCGCGTGGGGTCGTGTCGACGGCACGCGGAGCTCGGTGGCGTCGAACGCCTCGAGCAGGAACGGCGAGGGAGCGCCGGGGTCGTAAACGAGCACGAGGGTCCGGCGAGCGCGGGTCCACGCGACGTAGGCCAGCCGGCGCTCTTCCTCCAGGCCGCGGCGCGGATCCTCCGCGTCCTCGAGGGTACGCGCGCTCGGGAAGCGATCCTCGTCCAGGTTCACGACGGCGACGTGGTCGTACTCGAGCCCCTTCGTGCCGTGCACCGTGGCGAGCACCAGGCCGGCGTCGTCGCGACGGAGCTGTCGGCGGCGGGCCTGGATCGCCTCGAGGCGAGCCCGCAGTTGCGCGACGGAAGCGGCGCCCGTCGCCCAGGAGCGCAGCCCGCGCAGGGCAGGCCGCAGTGCGGCATCCGTCACCTGGCGCTCGAGACGCGCGACGTGCGCTGCAAGGGCGCACGCGTCAGGCCCCACCCTGTCCAACGGCGCGGTACCGCGGACCGCCGCAGCGCCGCGCTCGAGCAGGTCTAGCGCCGCGTCGAGCGCCGGGTCGTCGAGCGGCAGGCCATCGTCGGCCGCGCGATACGCGAGGCCGAGCTCCAGTGCCGTCGCGGCATACGGGGCGAGTTCGGCGTTCGTGCGGGCGAGCACGGCGCGGACCTCCCCTTCACCCGCGGGCCACGCGGACAGGAGTCGGCGCGCCCGGGCGACGTCGTCGCCTGGGTCGGGAGCCAGGAAGAGGCGCCCCTCTGCCCCTGGCCGTGCCGCGATGCGCTTGTCGAACCGCTCGAGGTTGTGCGCGACGAGCCTGACGGCGCGTTCCACGACCGGTGCCGGGCAGCGGTAGTTGGTCGTCAGGTCGACACGCCGCAGGCCCGGCAACGCAGCCGCCAGACCGAGCACCCGCCGCACGTCGGCGAGGCGCCAGGCATAGATCGTCTGGTCGTCGTCGCCGACCGCGAAGATTCGGTTTGCCGGGGCCGCGAGCAGCAGCGCCAGGTCGAGCTGGCTGCGGTCCACGTCCTGCAGCTCGTCGACGAGGAGGTGGGCACAGCGCGACCGCCAGCGATCGCGGACGGTCGCATCCTGCCGCAGCACCTCGAGGGCAAGGCGCACGAGGTCGTCGAAGTCGACCCCACCGCGCTCGCGCAGCACAGCTTCATACCGCAGGAACGCGCGCACCACCGGACCGGGCGGTTCGCCGCGCAGCTGCGCAGCCGCGGCCTCCGCTGTCAGTTCGTCTGTGCGAACCGCGAGGTCGAGCTTCAGGCGCGAGAAGCCATCGTCGAGCCGCTGCCGGTCGGTCGGTGGGAGGTTCGGCCCGAACAGCTCTCCCAGAAGCTCCGACCGGTCGACGAGGGGATCGACGGCCCGTCCGGCGTCGAGCAGGATCTCGCGGCCCAGCGCGTGGAAGGTTCGGACGCGAACGCCGGCGGCACCCGTGGCGCCGAGCGGCGCGAGTGCGGAGGAGAGGCGCTGCCCGAGTTCCTCGGCAGCCCGCCGGTTGAAGGTGACCGCGCAGATGGTGGTCGGCTGGACGCCGGTCGCGACCAGCCAGGCGACGCGCGCGACGAGGGTCGTCGTCTTGCCCGAGCCGGCCGGGGCGACGCACAGGATGGGCCCCGGGGGAGCGGTTGCCGCAGCGCGCTGGTCCGGAGCGAGGCGGGCCAGCCGTTCCGCCACCGCGGGGTGGAGCCCAGGAAAGCCTCCGCTCTGCAGCACGTTCCGATCGTTGCAGCGCGGGCTTCACTCGCCCTTATGCAGCTCCCTCGACGTGGTTCCCGCAGACACGGGGCGGGGGTTCCGCAATGGGTCCGAACAGGCCCCCCGGCCAGTGCCCTCGGCCCTCTGGCGCGCGGCGCCCGCACGATAGTGTCGCCCACGGGGCGCGGGAAGATCTTTGTCCACCCTATTGACAAACCTGATAGCCTGGCTTTGTCCAGATGCTGGACAAAGCCAGGGAGGGCAGGCGGAACAGATGGAGCGACCGGCCAAGGCGACGCTGCGGGAGACGCGCGCCCACAACGAGGGCCTGGTCCTTTCGACCATCTACGACGACGGACCAGTGAGCCGGGCGGACGTGGCGCGCCTCACGGGGCTCACGCGAACGACGGTGTCCGACGTGGTCGAGGGGCTGCTCGCCGGTGGTCTGGTACGGGAGATCGGGCGCGGTCCGTCGACGGGCGGCAAGGCGCCGATCCTGCTGGAGGTGGGCGAGGGGGCGCGGCTGCTCGCCGGTCTGGACCTCGGCGAAACCGCCTTCCGGGGCGCGATCCTGAACCTGCGCGGCGAGGCCGTCTGCGCGGTGCAGGTGCCGGTTGGCGAGAGCGACGGGGAACGCGCCCTGGAGCGCGTGTACGAGCTGATCGATCGGCTCCTTGCGGCGGCGGAACGCCCTGTGGTCGGGCTCGGTATCGGGGCGCCCGGCCTGATCGACACGACGGTGGGAACGGTCCTTCGCGCCGTGAAGATCGACTGGCGCGACGTGCCGCTCGGCGCGCTCTTGCGGGAGCGCTACGGGTTGCCCGTGTACGTCGCGAACGACAGCCAGGTCGCCGCGCTCGCCGAGCACGCCTTCGGGCCTGTCCGTGCGGCGAACCTCGTGGCGGTGAAGGTCGGCCACGGCATCGGCGCCGGGCTGATCCTCGACGGAAGACTGTTCCAGGGAGACGGCTTCGGCGCGGGAGAGATCGGGCACACGGTCGTGGCGCCGAATGGAGAGCTGTGCCGCTGTGGCAGCCGGGGTTGCCTGGAGACGGTCGCCAGCACGCGGGCCGTCCTGGCTCGCATCGGCGCCGCGAGTACCTCGGGAGGGCCCATCCCGCTCGAGGACGCGGTGGCGGCCTTCCAGCGCGGCGACCCGCTCGTGCGCGACGCCGTGCTGCAGGCGGGGACGCAGCTGGGCCTCGCCGTAGCCGCGCTCGTCGGCGCGCTGAATGTTCGACGCATCGTCCTGTCCGGGACGATGGCGTCCTTCGGTGAGGCCTGGCTCCAGGCAGTGGACCATGCGATGCGCCGCTCGGCGCTGTCCGCGCTCGTGGACAGCACGACGGTCGAGCTTGGCGGCATCGACGACATCGTGGTACTGGGCGCGGCCGCCCTCCTCATGCGGCGTGAGCTGGGGCTGGTGCTCCGGCGTGCGCCGACCGCGCGTTCCTCCGGGGTGGCGGCGTAGGTGGACCGAGATTCGAGTCCACGGGGAAAGGGGAAGGAGCAGACGAGCAGGGCTGGTGGGAGCAACGGCCGCCGGTCGCGTGGGCCGGCCGGGCGCCTGAAGCACGGGCGAGTGACGACCGCAATCGAGCATCTGGAGGATCCAGGAGGAACGCGATGAACAGAACGAAGCTGGTGACGTTGGGCGTGGCGGCGCTGCTGGCCGCCGCATGCGGCGGGGCGGGCGCGAGCCCATCGGCTCCGGCCGCATCGGCTCCGGGCAACACGACATCGTCGAGCGCGCCCGCGTCCGCCGGAGCGCAGGGCGGAACCCTGACGGTCTGGTTGATGAACGGCTCACTGACCGACGAGCGGGTCGCGCAGCTGAACCAGGACTTCCAGTCGGCGCACCCCGGCTGGACCGTGAACTACCAGGTGCAGAACTGGGACGGCATCGTCGACAAGCTCACGACCGCGCTGGCGAGCGACAACCCGCCCGACATCGTCGAGCTGGGGAACACGCAGGCGGTGAAGTTCGAGCAGGCCGGCGCGCTGATGGACCTGTCCTCGCAGCGTGAGTCCCTCGGGGGAGGGACGTCCAACGACAGCGCCAGCGCCGATGAGCTCTGGTTGGGCTCGCTGAACGACACGTCGATCTGGAACGGCAAGCTCTACGCGATGCCCTTCTATGCCGGCGACCGTGTCGTCATCTACAACAAGGCGCAGTTCGCGGCGGCGGGAATCGATCCGGCCACCATCACGAGCAAGGACAAGCTGATCGCCGCGGCGAAGACGCTGCAGGCGCAGAACGCGAGCGTCCAGGACTACTCGGGCCTGTACGTCGCGGGTCAGAACTGGTACATGCTGCTCCAGTCGATCTGGGACCGCGGCGGCGACGTGGCGGTGGAACAGAACGGCACGTGGAAGGGGACCCTGGAATCGCCTCAGTCCATGCAGGGCATCCAGGACTACATCGACTACTACAACGCGGGCTCGACCGGTCCCAAGGACAACGACGAGATGAACCCGCCCGAGTACGACATCTTCCACCAGGGCAAGTCCGGCATGTTCATCGGGAACGGCTGGGAGATCGGGAGCGCCGTCGGCACCGACGGGAAGCTCAAGGCCGAGGACGTCGGCGTCTTCGCCATCCCGAGCGCGACGGACGGCAAGACGGCACCCGTGTTCCTGGGCGGCTCGGATCTGGCCGTCGCCGCGAACAGCAAGCACCAGCAGCAGGCGCTCGACTGGCTCAAGGAACTGAATTCCGACCAGGGCCAGCAGCTCCTGATCGCGAACGGCTGGATCCCCTCGCTGAAGTCGGCCGCGGCCAACATCCCCGCTGACAACCCGACCCTGCAGGTCCAGGCGAAGGAGGCTGCCGCGGGCAGCAAGTCGACGCCGAACGATCCGCGCTGGGCGTCGGTCGAGGCGAACAACCCCATCAAGTCGATGATGACCCAGATCCTGACCGGCCAGCAGAGCATCGCGGACGCCGCGAAGGCCGCCGATCAGCAGATCGACCAGATCATGAACACGCCGCTCTAGGCGCGCGTCCGGGCAAGAGCGAATCTGGCAACCGGTAGTCAGGGAAGCGGGGGTGTCGAGGTGATGGAGTCATCGACGGGGATCGAACGAACCTCCGTCGCGGTGGCCCACCGCCGCGGTGCCCCCGCCCCCACGTTTTCGGTGGCGCGGGCCACGAAGGCCGTGCTGCCGTATCTCGCGATCCTTCCGACGCTGATCACGTTCCTGCTGCTGCTGGGCTACCCGGTCTACCTCGTCGTCACGATCAGCTTCGAGAAGTACAACCTGGCCGAGCTGATCCAGCACTCGGCGACCTGGATCGGCCTGGGCAACTACGAGGAGATCTTCGGCAACCCGCAGTTCTGGACGATCGTCATCCGCACGTTCCTGTTCACCATCGTGAACGTCGGCCTGACGATCGGGCTCGGCACGCTCGTGGCGCTGCTGCTGGATCGCCTGGGGCGCTGGCTCCGCCTGGCCGTGTCGGTGGCCATGGTGCTCGCCTGGTCCGTTCCGACCGTCACCGGGAGCGTCGTCTTCCAGTGGCTCTTCGACAGCAAGTTCGGTGTCGTCAACTGGGTGCTCACGAGCCTGGGCGTCTTGGGGAGCTACGCCAACCACTCGTGGTTCGAGACCGGCCTGACGACGTTCGCCGTCATCACCCTGCTCATCATCTGGCAGGCGATCCCGTTCGTCGCGTTCAGCCTGTACGCGGGGATCGGGTCCATCCCGCACGAGGAGTTCGAGGCTGCGCGGGTGGATGGCGCGAACGAGCGCGAGATCTTCCGGCACATCACGCTGCCGTCGCTCGCGCCGCTGTTCATGATCCTGACCTTCCTCTCGCTGATCTGGGACTTCAAGGTCTTCACGCAGATCTGGACCATGCTGCACGGCGGTCCTGCGGGCCAGACGGTGACGCTCTCGATCTACGCGTACCAGACCGGGATCGCCGGCAGCCGGTTCGGTGTCGCGGCGGCGGTCTCGTGCGTGATGGTCGTGCTCCTGCTCCTCGTTCTGGTGCCGTACATCCGTCGCATGCTGCAGTCACAGGAGGAGCTATGAGCGCGCGTCGGCTGCGCCGAGTGCTGCTGAACCTGGCCGGCATCGTGACCTTCGGGCTCTTCGCCTTTCCCGTGTACTGGATGGCGATCTCGGCGCTCAAGCTGCCCGACCACATCCAGACGTATGTGCCGGAGTTCGTGCCCTGGCCCCCCACGCTCGACAACTTCGCCAACGCGCTCGGACAGGCGCACTTCCTGGACTACCTGCGCAACAGCCTGTTCGTCTCGCTCACGACCGTCGCGCTTGCGCTCGCGGTGGGTCTGCTCGCGGCGGTGACGGTGGCGCGCGTCCGATTCCGCGGCCGGAAGGGCTTCCTGCTCCTCGTGGTGGTGGCCCAGATGGCGCCGTTCGAGGCGCTCCTCATCCCGATCTACCTGGTGATCCGCGACGTGCATCTGTACAACCAGCTGCCGTCGCTGATCATCGTGTACTTCATCTTCACGCTTCCCTTCACGATCTGGTCGCTGCGCGGCTTCATCGCCGGAATCCCGATCGACCTGGAGGAGGCGGCCATGGTCGACGGCTGCAGCCGGGCGGGGGCGTTCTGGCATGTGGTCGTGCCGCTCCTCGCGCCCGGGTTGGTGGCTACCGCGATCTTCGGCTACATCACGGCCTGGAACGAGTTCCTCTACGCCAACGCCTTCATGACTGACGTGAGCAACTACACCCTGCCCGTGTGGCTGGCGAACTTCCGGACCAACTTCGGCATCGACTGGGGCGGCACGATGGCCGCCTCCACACTCTTCACGCTGCCCGTGCTGATCTTCTTCCTGATCGTGCAGGGGCGGATGGTCGGCGGCCTGACCGCCGGGGCGGTCAAGGGGTGAGCGCAGTGGATACGCATACGGCAGAGCGGCTCCTGGGCGCACGCCTGCTGCGGACCTTCGTGGGCACCGAGCCGACGCCCGAGCTGCTCGGGTCGATCCGCGCCGGGCGCGCCGGCGGGGTCACCATCTTCCGCTTCAAGAACGTCGCGTCGCCCGCGCAGATGCGTGCGCTGACGGCGGCCCTCCAGGCGGCGCGACCGGCCGGCGACCCACCCCTCGTCATCGGGGCCGACCAGGAGGGCGGCCAGCTGCAGGCGATCGGCGAGGGCGCGACCGCCTGGCCGGGCAACCTGGCGCTGGGCGCGACCGGGTCCGAGGATCTCGCGTACCGGACGGGCCGCTCGATCGCTGCCGAATGCGCGGCGATGGGGATCACGCTGGTCTTCGCGCCCGTCTGCGACCTCCTGCGGCGCGAGGCCAGCACGGCGCTCGGCACGCGCGCCTTCGGCGATGACCCGGCGCTGGTCGGCCGGCTGGCCGCGGCGATGACCCGCGGGATCCAGGATGGAGGCGTGGCCGCGGTCCTGAAGCACTTCCCCGGACACGGCGCGGCCGCGGCGGATTCCCACCACGGACTCCCGGTCGTGGCGCAGGACCCGGCGGCGCTCAGGCTGGCCGATCTCGTCCCCTTCCACGAGGGAATCGCCAGCGGGGCGCGCCTCGTGCTGGCGGGACACCTGGCCGTGCCCGCGCTCACCGGCGGAGAGGTCGTCGCCGCGACGGTGGCGCGGCCGATCCTGCAGGGGCTCCTGCGCGAGGAGCTCGGCTTCGGCGGTGTGACGATCAGCGACGCGATGGACATGCGCGGCGCCGGCGAACCCGGCCGGCTGCCCGAGACCGCCGTGGCGGCGGTCGCAGCGGGGCTCGATCTGCTCACGCTGGTGCATCCGCACCCGGTGGAGGATGCGGCGCTCGATGCGCTCGTCCGGGCCGCGCTCGAGGGGCGGCTCGATCCCGCCGAGCTCGCGCGCGCGCACGAGCGAATCGATGCGCTCAGAACCTGGATGGGCCGGGTGGCGCAGCCGACGCTCGAGGTGGTCGATTCCGTCGAGCACCGGGCGCTGGCGCGCGAGACCGCGGAGCGGGCGGTGACCCTGGTGCGCGATCACGTGGGCCTGCTGCCCCTGCGGGCCGGATCTGGCACGCGTGTCGCGCTGGTCGCGCCGACGCCCGTCGACCTGACGCCCGCCGAGACATCGTCGACGGTTCCCCTCGCACTCGGCGGAGCGCTGCGGCGCCGTGGCCTGACGGTCGACGAGTTCGTCCCGCCGCTCGATCCGGGACCCGACGACGTGGCGGGCCTGGTCGGCGCGGTCGCCGCATATGACGTGGCGGTGGTCGGGACGTTCGACGCGCCCGGCCGGCCCGGACAGACCGCGCTGGTGCGCGCGATGGTTGCCGCGGGCCAGCCGACGGTGGCCGTGGCGCTGCGCGGGCCATTCGATCTCGAGGCCTACCCGGCCGTGCCGACGTATGCCTGCACCTACGGGGTGCAGCCCCCGTTGATGGAGGCCCTGGCGGACGCCCTCGTGGGACGGATTCCGTTCGCCGGCCGGCTGCCCGTGCAGCTGCACCTCGAGCCGGCACTGCCGGTCGAGCCGCGCACCGCCGACGCGGTGTCCCGATGAGCGGCGAGCGGTCGCGTGCCCGGCCGGGCGC
>JBJKRK010000175.1:0-2540 GCA_046704705.1 Candidatus Limnocylindrales bacterium
CACCCGAGCAGGAGCGTGTCGATGGTGGGCACGGGCGAGAGCGCGACGAGCCCGCCGTCACGACCGGCCGAGCTCGGCGGCGCGTCCCGGCGTGCGTGGCCTCGGTCGCCGGGGGATCGCGCTCCGGCGGCATCCCGGCCATCGCCGGTGTGTCGGTCAGCAGCGGGTCCCGGACCGCCGGCGTGCCAGTCGCGCCCGGCGTGGCGGTCGGCGCCGTCGTGGCGCGTCGCCACCGGGCGCTCGATGAACAAGGGCGCGAGCGACCTGCGCACGACCGTCTCCACGGCCGGCCCCTCGAGGTGCCCCGCCTCCACCAGCGGCACGAACTCGGGCGTCGCGTGCTCGTACACCTCGACGAATGGGTTCTCGTCCTTGATGGCCTGGAAGTACGCGTGCGAGCGGATGGTGGCCGGCGTGGCGATCACGCCGACATGCCTGGTCCGGGTCGCGAGCGCCGCGGCTGTTGCGCCGGGGCGGACGACGCCGAGGATGGGGACGTCGTAGCGGCGGCGCAGGTCGGAGAGCGCGACCGCCGTGGATGTGTTGCACGCGACCACGATGGCCTTCACGTCGCGCTCGACCAGCACGTCGAGGCACTCGGCGCTGAACCGACGCACCTCGGCGTCGCTGCGGGTCCCGTACGGCGCACGCAGGTTGTCGCCCAGGTAGAGCGTCGATTCGCGCGGGAGCCGACGCAGGACCTCGCGCAGCACGGTCAGCCCGCCCACGCCGGAATCGAACAGGCCGATGGGGCGGGCGTCGGCCATGTGCGACCTCAGGCGCGCGCCGCGACCGGAGCCTCGACGCCGGCCAGCTGCGTCGCCATCTCGATCACGTCCACGCTGATCTTCGCCCCGGGGGAGGCGAGCACGAATGGCACCCCCTGGTTGTTCGCCTCCATCACGAGTCGACCATCGCTCACCACGCTGTACTCGGGCACCCTGCCGCCGAGCGCCTGCGCCACGGCGGTGAGGTCGAGCCCACCCGCCGAGTCCGAGCGGTTCACCACGTACTGCAGCTTGCTCGGCGGGTAGCCGATCGCGGCGAACGCTTCGGCGATGGCCGCGGTGTTGCGGATCGTGGTCAGGTCGTACGTCACCACGTTCAGCACGATGTCGCTCGCGTCGAGGAAAGCCAGCGTCGTGTCCTGCAGGCTCACCGGTGTGTCGATCACCACCACGTTGTACACGCGGCGCAGGAGCG
This sequence comes from Candidatus Limnocylindrales bacterium, assembly GCA_046704705.1. Taxonomy (GTDB): domain Bacteria; phylum Chloroflexota; class Limnocylindria; order Limnocylindrales; family CSP1-4; genus JBJKRK01. The sequence goes on from JBJKRK010000175.1 coordinate 1,204, forward strand.
AGAGCACCTTGTCGATGTCACGGCTGGTCACCATCTCGGCCATCTCGACCCGCGGCGGCGCCAGGAGGATGTCGATGCCCGAGGGATCGCGCCACAGCACGTCTTCCAGGTCGGCCTCCTGGATGCGGTCGGTGGGCAGATCCAGGATCGACGGGACGTCGGGCGGAACCTTCAGCAGCGAGCGCAGGTCGCCGAACTGGAGGCTGCCGTCGACGAGCACCGTGCGCACGCCGACGGACTGACCCAGCGCGACCGACAGGTTGAAGGCGATCGTCGTCTTGCCGACGCCGCCCTTCGGCGCGAAAACGCTGACGATTCGCGAGAGCGCCTCAGGCGCGGACGACTGGTGCGCGAGATAGGTCTCCTGCAGCAGGTTGATGAAGTCGTACCCGCTGAACGGCATCGAGAGCACCGCGTCGACACCGCGCTCGGGGGCCACGGCCACCGGGTTCTGGGGCACCGTCAGCACGATCTGCGCCACGGGCAGACGCGCCTTGCGGATGGCCTCGACGACCTGCAGTCCGCGCACCTTCCCCTGCAGCAGGGCATCGACGATCACGATGTCCGGCCGCAGCTGGCTCACCTGCTCGGTGACATGACGCCCGTCGGTGAGCACGTCCAGCAGCTTGACCTGCTGGGAGGCGTTCAAGAGCCCGCGGATGTACTGCGCGACCTGCGGGACATCCTCGACCAGCAGGATCCGGATCTGCACCGACGTACTCGCCACCTGAGCGACTATAGCAAGCTGGTCAGGGCCTATCGCGAGCCTGCCACCAGCACGACCCGCTCGGCGCCGGCCCCGAACGGCGCGAGGGCATAGTCACCGGCGAGCTGCTCGACCTGCAGGCCGTTCGATTCCGCGGCGGCCACGAGCTCGTCCGCGCTCAGCAGGTGGATCTCGTCGTGGCGGGCGTGCCGCACCAGCGAGCCGCCGGCGGCGGGCCAGACGTCGAAGCAGGTGTCGAGCTCGATCCGGCGCAGCGCGGCGTCGTAGCGGCCGCTCGCCGTCTTCAGCACGAGCTCGCCTGTCACATCGTCGCGACGGAGCCACTCCTGCACCACCCGGCCGTCGAACAGCGCAAGATCGTCGGGCCCCGGGAGCCAGACGTCGACCGCCGCCAGGCCACCTGGCCGCAGGTGGCGCGACACCACCGCGAGCGCCTCACGCTGGCGCCGCGCGTCCCCCAGCATCAGCAGGGTGTTGAGCGCCAGCACGACGAGCGCGAAACGCGCGCCCAGCGACGCGGCGTACAGATCGCCCTCGATCGGCTCGAACGTGCCGCGCGTGCCACGTCCATCTGTCCGGGCGGCTCCGCCGCCGACCGGCCGGGGAGGCG
>JBJKRK010000176.1:0-11443 GCA_046704705.1 Candidatus Limnocylindrales bacterium
TGAAGCAGATGCGCATGGCCAACCTGCGGCCGGGCTGGGCCGTCGTGGGGAACGACGGGCACCGCCTTGGCACGCTGCACGACGTCGGTCAGAACTTCCTCGTCGTGTCGAGAGGCGCCTTCTCCAGTGGTCTCTATGTGCCTGCGTCCGCGATCGCCAACGTCGAGCACGAGGTGGTGCACCTCAACCTCTCGAAAGGTGAAGCGGAACAGATGGGCTGGGAGCAACCGCCGAGGGAGCCAGACCTACCTGACGACTCAGCCTCGGGGCCTGACGCACGGCATCGGCACGTCTGAGCAGGCTGCTGACAACGCTCCCGGCAGCCCGCCGCGGCGCCAGGCACCCTCGCTGGCTCAGGCAGGGCGGCTCGCGGAAGGCAGCCTCTCCACGTCGATGGTCCGAACGTGACGTGCGCCGCCTGATTCGGTACGTACAAACAGCGAGGGGATCGCGGTGCCGGCCAGCGCCTCCACGACCGCAAGGCTCTCCCGCGTACAGCCCGGCTCCATCGATGCGCACGCGATCCCCGACCGCATAAGTGTCACCCCCCCCCGCGCGGGCGTCGAAATCGATCGACACGACGCCCGGTCTGGGAGATGGCGCCGCCAGCATCCCGCGCTCGCCGTGACGTGGCGGTGCGCGCCGGAGGGTAGGTCTGCTTGTGCCTGCGCACAGCTAGCCCCTCCGCTCGGGTCGAGCACGTTCCTTGGGCTCCCGGGGCTCGTGCCCTGGCCGGGGTGGCCGGGGCGGAGTTCCCGGCGCCATGTCGGGCCGACGTGGCTCGGGCTCGCGGGATCGCGCGGCCTCGACTGACTGTGCGAACGACTCGGATGCCTCTGGCCCGAGGCGCGCAAGCCAGGCTTCCTGGAGCTGGCGCATCCGCTCCGTCGCTGCGGCGTGCCGCTCGCGCTGCTGCGGCGAGCGCTTGCTCACATGTAGCCTCACTTCCCTCGGCGTCGGGCACTGGGCGCCAGTCCGGCCGTACAGCTGGCCGCCGGAGCGGTGCCGGCGACGGCCGGTCGCGAGGGCGGGTAGGCGGTGAGTATGGACGGACTGACGCGATCTGACACGGGACAGGCGTTGCCAGGTGCGTCAAGCTGGCGCCGCGGACGGTAGTGGGCCAGAGGATCGGTTTCCCAATGCAAGGGCACGCAGTCGCGGGCGGGGGTGCAGAATGGCAACGTGTCCACAACGCGTGGCGTCGCCAGATCAACAGGCTCGGCGGGTGGGGCTGTGTTCGTGCCCTGCGAGTCCGTACTCGGCATGTGGGGCGGGTTCTGCCCTGAATGTCACAGCCGACTCCCGTCGGCCCCCGGGCCCCTGCAATCGTGGCATGCCGCGCGAGTGAACGATCTCGTGGCGTCGCAGCGGTCCCGCCATCCAAACTCGCCGCTGCGCCACTGGCATCTTTAGGAGGCCGTCATCCTCGATCCTGGCGTGTGCGACGTCGACCGGGAGTGCTGGTCCGGCTGACTGAGGGACGGCGGGCCTGCTGGGGCGGCGAACTCGAAGAGATCACTCCGGCTCGCGCCACGCTCCTGGCCCACGTATCTCCCGGTAGCCATCCGCGGTCCAGCGGATGACGGGTGGCTCTCCGCTGCCGGGGTGACGCGCAATGATGTAGTTGCGCAGGTTCACGAGAGCCGCGCGGTCGTTCACGATCGCATTCGCGTAGTCGGCTTCGCAGACGGGCAGTTCGACGACCCCGGATAGGCCACCTGGGACCTCATACGGTCGTTCCCGAAGAGGCGCGCCTGGTGAGAGGCACACGACGCAGAGCCGCTGGGCCCCGGTCAGGAATCGTCCCCACGCAGCGCCCAGAGCGGCGAGCAAACGGTCGATGGCCGCGGGATCAACCGCGATCCGCCTGCCACAAACGTCGCAGCTCGGGCGTTCGTGCTGCAGCTGCCCAAGCGAGGTTGTCACTGGGTGCCCATCCGGGCAGGGGAACTCGAATGGGACTTCATCGAAGCTCAACACCGTGCCAGGGAGCATAGCAGGCGTATGCTGCCGATCGCCCTGGACGCAAGACCCCGGGGGCGTCCGCTGGCCATGCGGTTCGGTGACGTGACTTCCAGTCGGCGGACCTCTTGACCACGCTCGGCGACACGAGGAACTGGCGCAGGCTCGGTCCTTCGGACAGATGTCGGACGCGATCGACCCATTCACCATCTGGTTCCCGGAGCGCATCAAGGCGACCCAAGGTATCGATCTGGCGGCCTCGGTGGGCGGTTCGCCGTCCCAGCGGTCAAGTCCCAGCTCGTCGTCGACACCTGCCCGGTGGCGTAGCGAGGCAGACCTGTAGCCCGGTCCCCCGGGCTCGATGAGGACGCCGTCCGCCAGATGCGGGCGGTCTCTCCCCGTTCCAGCGGCGCGTGCCGGTGTCGGGTGATGTTCTCGAACCTCGCCACGCCGCTGTTTGCGCCATGGGACCCTCCGGGCCTGCAGACGCTTCCACCGCCACTTCGGACGTGCCGATCGGTCGGTGGTGGACATCCGGCCTGGAGGCGTGGTGCGGATCGCGCCCGGCGAGCGCCACTGGCACGAGGCGTCGCCCACAACTGCCATGGTCCACATCGCCATACAGGAAACACTCGACGGTCACAACGTCGAGTGGCTGGAGCACGTGACCGACAAGGAATACCAGGGAGACGACGCGCATTGAGCGCACGGTCGGGGACGGGCGCGGACCGGGCGCGCGATGAGCTCGACGGGATCGGCGTGGCCGACGAGATCGAGCTGATCCTGCCCCGCAGGCGGGTGCCGATATGGGTCGTCCGCGTCGGCTGCGCCCCTCGTTCCCAGAACAGCACCGAAATCGCGGCGCTCGGCCCGTAGGGCCTTGACGCCTGGACCGTTTCGCCCATGCTCAACGATTCGGCATGAACAAGCGCCCCCGGACGGACTCGGGGGCACACGAAGCAAAGTGACTGATCCACTCGCTTGGTACGTGACCCACCGATGCGCTCCGAGCGCCGAGGCGATCAGTCCTGGCTGAGCCACACGGCGATGTCACCGGGCGACGGGATCCAGCCGGCGCTGACGACCTTGCCGTCGATGACCAGGCCGGGCGTGCTCAGGATGCCGTAGCTGGCGATCTGCCGATGGTCCGTGACCTTGACGACCTCGGCTTCGACGCCCGCCATGGCGACCGCCTCGCGCGCGTTCTTCTCGAGGTTGATGCAGTTGATGCAGCCCGGCCCAAGGACCTCGATCGTCTTCATGGGATCTCCTCTAACTTGTTGGCGAGCAACCCTGTCTTGCTGGCCCATATGGACGGTCGTCACCGACCCGATCGCGAAGGGACACCGGCTTGTACCAGGACAACGCGGCGCCTGCAATGGGCGCTCGCGAGGGCGTCGCTCGTCGCGGCGCAGGGTTCGTCATCCCAGGATGTCCCCGAGCGTCTCGAGCGCCCGCCGGCACGCTTCGTCATCGCGCTCGTAGTACACCCGCCTCGTGTCCGCCGGGTAGCGCGTCGTGTGCACCAGCCCCGCGTCACGCAGGCGCGAGAGATGGTTGCTGACGTTGTTCTCTCGAGCGCCCACCGCGGCCGCCATTTCGCAGACGCACACCGGCCCGTCGCGGAGCATGCGCAGGATGGCCGCCCGGATCGGATCGTTGACGAGCCCGGCCGCAGTCACCGCATCGGCCACCTCAGGGGCGCGGAGGTCCATGCGAAGGCCCTGCAGGACGGGTAGCTCAACCGGCATCGGACGCTTCCTCCCCTGCGCCGCCCGTGGGGGCAGCAGTGTATGCAACCCGTGCGCAGGCAAGGTGGATTGCTCGGCGAGCGCCGTGCGAGTGAGCGCCGCGATCCGCGAGCGATAGGCGGTCCTCACACGTCCGGCGCGCGGCCCGGATCGCGCGCATCACGGGACGAGCTCGATGGTTGGCTCGACCACGACCTCGGACTTCACCGAGTTGGCCACGAGGCTGTACTTCTGGGCCGAGCGCAACGCGCGCCGTGCGCGTGCCTCGACCACCTCGGGCCGCTCGACGCCTGTGCCGATCCGGATGCGCGGCTGCAGGCGGAGCTGCGTGAACGTCTCAGTCCGGTCGAGCTCGATGAGCTTGGTGCCCTCCGCGCGACAGTCGTAGGAGCGCAAGTCGAGCCTGAAGCGCTCGGTCGCCCAGATGAACATCATCATCACGCACGTGTTGGCCGCCGCGACGAACGCGTCCTCGGGGGTCAGCACGCCGGGATGTCCCTGCGCATCGGGCGGCGCCGAGAAGTCCATCTCGGGGCCGTTGCCAAGCGCGATGCGTCCCCAGTGCTCACCTTTCCACGTCACGCTCGTGTGGTACGTCGCCGTGCGGCTCACGGGTGAACCTCCTGCTGGCAGCAGAAGGCGGCGTATTCGCGCCCGAGCGCCGCCAGATACGCCTGGTCGGATCCGGCCGGCACGTTGTTGTAGATCCTGACGACGTCCAGCAGTTCCCGGGTGACGTCAGGTCCGGGCGCCTTGCCGGCGCCGCGAAACTGCTCGAAGATCAGGGGCAGACCGGCGAGAGAGACCGGTCTGCCTGCGACGTCTACCTTCTGCGTCGGGATGGCCGACGCGCAGGAACAGGCGACCTGGACCGGCCCGCTCGACTGCGCCGCTGGGGCGGGCTCGATGAAGGATCCGCTCCGCCGGCTCCACTGCCCGCCAAGCAGCTGATCGACGAGACCGGCGACGCGCTCGGCCGCCGCCTCGACGGCCCGCTGGCCGCCCGCATCGAGCCGCCGCGCGTCCCCCAGCTCGCTCACCCCCACCTCGCGCACGAGATCGCTCACGATCACGCTCGCGGCAGGCCTGGCCGAATAGAGCTCGGTAGCGCGCGCGGCGCACTGCTTGTCACAGCCGTCGATCGCGATAGTCGGATAGAAGCGGGCAAAGGCCCGGTCGCCCGCGCTACCGGCGAGGAAGAGCGGCAGGCAGATGGTGACCGTGTCACCGGGGCGCAGCTGCTCGAGCACACGGAGGGCGGCCAGACGGGTTACGGTCCCCTCGGCCAGGTCCTCGCCCGAGCAGGCGACGATCCCGACCTTCTTCTTCGGCAGATCAGGCATGGTGAGGTGCCCCGTCAGGCGCCACCAGCCCGTCGACGACGACGGTGATCTCGTCCGCCAGCGCGCGCGCGAGCTGCCGCCCGCCCTCGTTCAGCTCGGCGATCCCCTGCGGTTTGAACTCGCGATGGCGTCGATACACGTCGAGCACGGCGAAGCCCTGCGCCACCAGCCCGCCGCTCTCCTGGACCATCTTGGCCGCGCAGTTCAGCTTGCACCCGTCGATCGTCACCGCGGGATGCGCCGCGACCGACGCGCGCGCCTCCTCGTCGCCCAGCACGAGGAGCGACAGCGCCACGAGCCGGGTCGATCCCGCGCGCCGATCCTGCGTGACCTCGTACGCGGCCTCGCGGCTGACTGTGCCATAAGGCTTGCCGATGCCGCTGCAGGGGACGATGACGACCGTCCCCTCCCCAGTGCTCATCGCTTCTTCGCCTCCTCTTCGGCCTGCCCTCGCATGAGCGCGAAGTAGGCCTGCGCATCGAGCAGCGCCTCGCGGTCTGTCGGCCAGTCGGAGGCATCGAGGATGGCGAGCCACCCCTCCCCGTACGGATCCTGGTTGATGACCTCCGGCGAGAGCTCCAGCGCCGGGTTCACTTCTGCGACAGTGCCCCCGACGGGCGACGGCAGGCTCAGGTTGACCTTGATCGTCTCGATCCCGGCCACCTCATCGCCGGCCGCGAGCGCCGTGCCTGGTGCGGCGACCTCAGCGAATGCGACGTCGCCGTTGAACTGCTGGACGAAATCCGACACGCCGATGCGCACGCTCGGACCGTCCTCCAACGCCCAGATGCCCTCGGCGCTGTAGCGGCGATCGGTGGCCACCCTGAAGATGAACTTGTCGACGGTGGTTTCCAGGTATTCAGGCATGGGACCGTCCTTGGTGGGTTTGGAAATGGAGCGTAGCGCCGCGGAACCCGAGGGCCGCTTCCAGCATCGCCTCGGGTAGTGTCGGGTGGGCGTGTGTCGTCCAGGCCAGGTCATCGGCCGTGGCGCCGACCTGGACGGCCAGGGCCCCCTCGGCGATCAGGTCAGTGGCGTGCGATCCCATGAGATGGACGCCCAGGACCACGCCGCTCCCTGCGTCACACACGAGCTTGACCAGTCCGTCCATCTGACCCAGCAGGCGCGCACGGGAGTTGGCGGAGAAGGGGAACTGCGAGACCGTGACGTCGGCCCCCTGCTGACGCGCCTGCGCTTCCGTCAGGCCGACGCTTGCCACTTCGGGCCGCGTGAAGACGACGTTGGGGACCGCACGGTAGTCCACGCTGCGCGTGCCGCCGCAGGCGTTCTCCGCGGCAATGCGCCCGTCGACCATCGCCTTGTGCGCAAGCATCGGGCCGCCGACCGCATCGCCGATGGCCCACACGCCGGGGACGCTGGTCGCCAGGTGCGCATCCACTCGGATCGCCCGGCCGTTCAGCTTCACGTCCACGTCGGCCAGGGTGCGACCCTCGGTGTTCGGCCAGCGACCCACCGCGACGAGGACCCGATCGCCCTCGACGCGTGACGACGCACCCGTCGCGTCCCGGTAGGTCGCCGCCAACCCGTGTTCAGCGGGCACGATCTCCTCGACCTGTGCGCCGGTGACGACGCCCACGCCACGGCGACGAAGCAGGATCGCCAAGCGCAGCGCCAGCGCCTCGTCGGTTCCCCCCGGCAGGATCGTCGGCAGCATCTCCAGCACCGTCACCCGGCTGCCGAGCGCCTCGTAGATGCACGCGAACTCGAGGCCGATGACACCGCCGCCGACGACGATGAGGTGGGCGGGCAGATCCGCGATGTCGAGCGCCTCCGTGCTCGTGATCACGCCCGGCAGGTCGAGGCCGGGGATGGGGGGCCGGGCAGTCACCGACCCCGGCGCGAGGATCACGCCGCGCGCCTCCACGGCGGCCGTCTCGTTCGCGTCCCCCTGCACCTCGATGGAGGTGGGCCCTGAGAGGCGACCGGTGCCGTGCAGCAGGGCCACCCCCGCCTTCCCCAGCAAGTGCTCGACGCCGCCGACCAACGCGTCAACCGCTCCCTGCTTGTACGCCATGAGGGCGGGGAGGTCGGGCGCGACCGACGGAATGGCGACGCCGAAATCGTGCGCCCGCCGTGCCTGCAGCAGCAGCTCGGCCGAGGTGGTCAGGGCCTTCGTGGGGATGCAGCCGATGTTCAGGCACGTGCCGCCCACCCGCTCGCGCTCGACCAGGACCGTCCGGGCACCGAGTTGCGCCGCCCGAAGCGCGGCCACGTAGCCGGCCGGACCGCCGCCCAGGATGGCGAGGTCGAACTGTTCTGCCATCACAGCGCGCCCGATGCCGGGCTGCGGCCCGCAGGCTGCAGTGTGATCCGCGCTTCGGAACGCATCTCCATGCCGTGAATATCACACTCCTAGATGTGGTATGGGCCGTGCCGACGGTCACCTAGCTCCGGGCGGGATGTCACGACCCGCGGCCGGCAGGACCCCGGTGCGCCGCCGGCCCCTTCAGGCTCGAGGCGTGGAAGACAGGCCCAACGGATCAGCAAGGGGAGCCGTCTGCACCGTTGATACAACAGCATTGAGTGAGACATTATCCACTGACATGCACACGCAATCCGAAACCGCACCGGAACCAGGACGGCGCGAGCGCGGAGCCTTGTGCCAGGTGCCGATCGAGCCGGTCTGTCGCACCGGCCTCCAGGTTCCGGACGTCGGTTCAGGGGTGTCCGTGGCGGGCCTCCTCGCCGACCGTACCCGCGCGACGATCCTGGCGATGCTGCAATCAGGTCCCGCCTGTGTGTGCGAGCTGGCGGCTGCCCTGGATGAGCGTGAGAACAACGTCAGCAACCACCTCGCGCGGCTGCGCGATGCGGGATTGCTGCGGGCCTCCCCACACCGCGCGGATGCGCGCTGGATCTACTACGAGCGGGACGAGGCGGCCTGCGCTGCAGCCCTCGCCGAGGTGCGCGTGCTGCTGGAGCCATCGAGGTGAAGACCATCGAGGTCCCGGGCCCGGAGCTGCTGCTCGAGCGGCCGCCCGCGAGACCGGTGCGCCTTCACTTCAACCATCGCGGCCTGGTCGACCGCCTGATCGCCGACTGACGCGGGTCGCGGACCAGCACCCGGCACACGTCGCAAGGAGCCACACATGCCCCGCCTACGCACCTTCCAGGAGCACCTCAACCGCTGGATGCTCCTCTATGTCGCCCTCGCGATGGGGCTCGGGCTGGCCATCGGCTACCCGGCGGCCTCGGCCGCCAAGGCGGCCACCGCGACCATAGGCGGCCTGACCACGGTGGCCGTGTTCTTCATCGTCTATCCGATGATGGTGAACGTGCGCTTCGAGGCACTCGGGAAAGCCGGGCGCAATCTCAAGGCGCTGGGCCTCGCGCTCGGGCTGAACTTCCTGTGGGCGCCGCTCTTCGGCTGGCTCCTCTCGGCCGCCTTCATCCACGACCCGTTGCTCGCCCTGGGCTTCATGCTCGTCATGGTGGTGCCCTGCTCGAGCATGGCGATCGGCTACACCGGGCTCGCCAAAGGCGATCTCGAGCTCGCCACCGTGGTGGTGGCCCTGAGTTTCATCCTCGCGATCGTGGCCGTCCCCGCCTGGATGCTCATGTATGCGAACAGCTACCACGTCCCGGTGCCCATCGGTGATCTCGTCACCTCGATCCTCGAAGTCCTCGTGGCGCCGATGATCCTCGGCTACCTCACCCGCTGGGTACTGGTGCGCCGCTTGGGGACGGATGGCTTCGGTAAGCTGCAGCCGCTGTTCCCCGCCCTGTCGCTCCTCGCCATGTACGCGATCGTGTTCCTCATCTTCTTCGGGAAGGCGACGCTCATCGTGAGCAAGTGGAGCACCGTGCTGTTACTCCTCGTGCCCAATGCGATCTTCATCGGGGCGACGCTCCTCCTCGTCACCTGGCTGGCCCGCCGCCTCGGCATTGCCTATGCCGGCAACATGGCGGTTGCCTTCGCCAGCACTGGCAAGAACAACGGCACCGCGATCGCCATCGCCGCCAGCGCCTTCTCGCCCATGGTCGCCATTCCGGCGGCGACGATGCCGATCTTCCAGATCCTGCTGCTCGTCTTCTACCTGAAGTCAGCCGACCGCGTGCACGCCTGGTTCGAACGACCGCGGCCCGCTCCCCAGGGCGTCCCCCGCAAGGCCTGAGGAACCGATCGAGCCCGCTGAGCCTCGGACGACCTGCCGCGCGGTACCCGTTCCCGTAATGAGGAAGGCATCCATGACCACGGCACAGCCGCAGCGCCTGGCAGTGCGCTCGCGCCGGATCGACCGCCTCACCGCGCACCTCGAGGCCCGCAGCTGGACCGCCACCCTGGCCATCACCGGCACGCAGCCGGTCAACGCTCCCAAGTCGACCGAGGCGCTGATCGGCGCGCTCGCCGCCTGCATGATCGCCGGCATCCAGCGCGAGAGTGAGGCGGCCGGACTGCGGATCGACGCGGTCGAGGCGACCGCGGAGGCAACGCGGTTCGTCGGGGAGCGCGGCCCGCGCCTCGGCGACTTCCACGTCGTCGTCACCGTCACGAGCCCTGAGCCTGAGGCGCAGCTCCGTCCCCTGCTGGACGCCCTCCACTCGAACGGCACCGTGACGAACACGCTCCAGCTCGGACAGCCGATCGAGATCGACTACCGGATCGTGCCGGCATCACCGGGCCCCGGACGTTTCGTCTCCGTGGGCCATCCGGCACGGCCACAAGAGGACTCGCGACCCGGGCGCGCATCAGCGCGAAGTGTCACAGTGGCCGCTGAGATTTGAGCAGCAAGACAGGTTGCGGGAACGCATGCGCCAAATGAGCGCGCCGCGGAGTTCACGCGCGGCCGATCCAGTGCGCGCGCCAATCCCGGAGTCTGCGCTGGGCGAGGCAGACGCACCGGCATCGGGTGGGGGGCCCGCGCTCCATCGGCGCACGGCCGCGCGTACCGCGCCATCGCGCAGGCTCCTCCTCGCCCTCTCGCTCACCTTCGCCGTCCTGGCGCTCGAGGTTGTGGGCGGGTTGCTGACCGGCAGTCTGGCGCTCCTGAGCGACGCGACCCACATGGCGGTCGACGTCGTGGCGCTGTTCGTGGGGATCGGCACCGCCCGCCTGGCGACGCGAGCGCCCGACGCCGCCCACAGTTACGGCTTCCATCGCCTCGAGACGATGGGGGCGCTTGCGAACGGGGCGCTTCTGGTCGCAGCAAGCGCGGCTGTCATCAGCGAAGGCGTCGGACGGCTGCTCGCGCCGACACCTGTCGCAGCGGGCCCTGTCCTCGGCGTGGCGCTCCTCGCGCTGCTGACGAACACGACCTCGGCGCTCGTCATCCACGGCATCGAACGGCGCACCAGCGCGACCCGCGTGCTCGTACTGCACCTCGCCGGAGATGCCGCGGGGTCCTCTGCGGTGATCGCGGCGGCGCTGCTGATGCTCGCGGGTGGCCCGCCGGTCCTGGATGCGCTCGCCAGCCTGGCCATCGGAGCACTGCTCGGCGCGGCCGGGTTCCGGCTGCTCGGCGACGTGGTCCACATTCTTGCCGAGGGCGTTCCGGCCACCGTCTCCCTGGCTGCCACGAGCGCCGCGTTGCACGCGGTGGCCGGCGTGCTGACGGTCCACGACCTGCACGTGTGGGCCATCGCCGAGGATCTGCCGGCTATCTCAGCCCACCTCGAGATCGCCCGCGGGGTCGACCCGCAGCGCGTGCTGCGCACCGCCCGAGCGGACCTTCGCCGCCTGGGGATCGAGCACGCAACGCTCCAGCTCGAGGACGAATCCTGCGGGCAGGGCCGTGCGGCACCTGCCGCACCAGTGCATGCCCGGCTTTCTCGTACGGCGGCGTGGGCAAACGACGCGCCGTCGGCCGGGATCCACCTGTACACCTCCACGCATCAAGAGGGATAGACCAGAGATGAATGAGACCCCCAACGAAAAGCTCCTGATCCTCGTGACGCACGGACTCGACGAGCCGGAGAAGGTCACCATGCCCTTCGTGATGGCAGTCGGCGCCCTCGCGTCCGAGGTAGATGCCGTCATCGGCCTGCAGGAGGCGGGTGTCGAGCTGGCCGTCGCGGGCGCCGCCGACGGGCTCGCCGTCGAGAGCTATCCGGCGCTCGCGAAGATCATGGCGGACTACCGCGAACTCGGTGGGCGACTGCTCGCCTGCCCGCTCGGCCTCGCCGCCCGGAAGATCGACACGGCAACACAGCTCGTCGAGAACGCCGAGGTCGTCGCGGCGGGACGCTTCATCGTCGAGATCGGCTCGGCCTCTCACGTGCTCGTGTACTAGGAGACAGTCATGGACGACACCGAGATCCTCACGCAGGCGCTCTCCTTCCACGGCCATCGCTGCTGGGCCAGCACGGCAGGCGTGCGCCTCGGCCTCGCCGCGATGCGCGCGCTCGACGTCCCACGCGCGGGCGCGA
>JBJKRK010000177.1:0-4538 GCA_046704705.1 Candidatus Limnocylindrales bacterium
CAGCCCGTCGTCAGGCGGGTCACGTCGGACTCGTAGTTGGGGAGCGATGTCGGCGCCACGACCTGGATGGCGTCGAAGCACGAGCCGTCGTGCACGTGGAGGAACGAGAACCCGGCCTTCGAGTCGCGCCGGGTGCGGATCCAGCCCTGCACGGTGGCCCGCGTTCCGGGGGCCACGTCTCCCCGCAGGATCTCGACGATTCGGATCGCCTGCGTCATCGACTCCTCCTTGAAGACCGGCCCGCCCGGGTCGGGGCCATCAGCCGTGATGATGCGACGCCGCTGCGCGCTGGAGGTCACGCGGCAGATCGTCGACGGCGACAAGCCGCTGGGTCCCGGCGGGCAGGTCGCGCAGCTGCTCGTGCCCCAGCGCCAGCTCGTCCCGCACGATCACGGCAAAGTGCGCGCCTTCGCGCGCAGCTCCCTCGAGCTGACGGCCCAGGCGCCGACGGCCCAGATCGGCGCGCGCGGTGAGCCCGGCACTCCGCAGCCTGGTGGCCAGCCGCAGCCGGGATGTCGTGTCGTCGGCATCCGCCCCCACGACCACGGCAAGCGTCCCGGGCGCCGCGGCGACCTCCCGACCCTGCTCCTGGAGCGCGAGCACAGTTCGGTCGACGCCGAGCGCGAAGCCGATCCCGGGCGTCGGCCGTCCCCCCAGGAGCTCGACCAGCCCGTCGTACCGGCCGCCACCGCCCAGCGCCTGCTGCTGCCCCTCGGCGCCCTCGCGGTAGTACTCGAACGCCGTCCGCGTGTAGTAGTCCAGGCCGCGCACGAGCGTCGGCTCCAGCCGGACCGGGACGTCGAGCGCCGCCAGGTGCGCCTGCACCGCCGCGAAGTGCTCGGCGCAGGCACCGCACAGATGCTCGACGATCCGCGGCGCGTGGGCGATCAGCACCTCCATCTCCGGGTCCTTGGAATCGAGCAGCCGCAGCGGGTTCGTCTCGAGCCGCTGGCGCTCGAGCGGAGGCAGCGCCGCCCGGTGGGTCGAGAAGTAGTCGACCAGGCGCTCGAGATACGCCGGACGGCAGGCCGGATCGCCGATCGAGTTCAGGTGGACCGTGACTCCCTCGACGCCGGCCTCGCAATAGAAGCGGTAGCCGAGCTCGACCAGCTCCGCGTCGATCGCCGGCCCGGAATCGCCGATCGCCTCGACATCCCACTGCCAGAACTGGCGGTAGCGCCCCGCCTGCGGCCGGTCGTAGCGAAACATCGGGCCGAGCAGCGACAGCCGGACGGGCTGCGGCAGGGTCCGCATCCCGTGCTGCACGTACGCCCGCACGATCCCGGCGGTGGCTTCCGGTCGCAGCGCCCAGCTCTCCTGCTCCTCGCCGCGCTGCTGCAGGCGGAACAGCTCCTTTTCCACCACGTCCGTGTCGCTGCCGATGCCGCGCTCGAAGACGCTGCTCACCTCGAACAGCGGGGTCTCGATCGAGGGATAGCCGTAGCGCCGGGCGAGGTCGCGCGCGAGCGTCTCCACGCGCTCCCAGGGCGCATGCTCGTCGGGCAGCAGGTCACGGGTGCCCCGCGGGGCGCGGAATGCAGGCATGGCCGGAAGTGTAGCGGGCTTCCGGTGCTCCTCACGGGCGGAGCCGCGCCGATCGAGGTGGGGAGACGTGCCCGAGACGAGGCTCCTCGGCGCGGCCCAGGCGGGCATACTTCGCACGCGATGGCCCGCTCCCGCTCCGCGAATCCGCGCGCTCGTCCTGCCGCCCCGCGGTACCGCCTGCACGTCTGGCCCTGGCTGCGCCGACCCGGCGGCCTCGTCCTTTCCGGCTGGCTCGCGATCACGATCGGGCGGGACATCTGGAGCTGGCGCCCACTCGATGAGGCGGAGCTGGCACACGAGCTGACGCACGTGCGGCAGTGGCGCCACCACGGAACCCGGTACGCGCTCCGCTACGTGGCGGGCTCGTGGCGGGCCTGGCGCGCGGGCGGCAGCTGGTACCGCGACAACCCGTTCGAGGTGGAGGCGCGCGCCGCGGCCGACGCCATCCACGCAGCGCGGCACTGACACCGTCCGGCCCGCCTGAGCGCCCCCGCCGGAGGGGGCAGCCGTTTCCCGGTCAGCTCAGGTCGCGCTGCACCGAGTAGACGTCCTTCAGCCCCTCGATCCGGCTCATCACCTTGGCCAGCTCGGCGACGGACGCGACCTCCAGCGTCGCCCGCACCGTGGCCGTGTGATCGGGGTTGGTGATGAGGTTCGCCGCGATGATGTTGATCTTGCTCTCCGCCACCGCCTGCGAGACGTCCGACAGGAGGCCCGTCCGGTCGTACGCCTCGATCCGCACGGCGATGGGGTACGTCTGCTGCGCCTGCCCCTCCCACTCGACTTCGATGAACCGGTCGACATCGCGCTCGTGGAGCACGGTGACGCAGCTGCGCAGATGCACCGTCACGCCCTTGCCGCGCGTGATGAACCCGATGATCGGATCGCCCGGGATCGGGTGACAGCAGGAGGCGAAGCGCACCATCAGGTCGCCCACGCCTTTGACGCGCACCCCACCGGTCCGCGCGGGCCGGGGCGGGGCGACCTGCGGCAGGACCTCCTGCTCGGCGTCGTCCACGACCCCCATGCGCATGACGACCTGCTGCGCGCTCACCGCGCCGTACCCCACCGCGGCGAGGAAGTCATCGACGGCCGGGTACTTGTAGCTCTCCGCGATCTCGACGAGGCGGTCGGGCCCGACGCGCTCAAGCGACGTGCGCGCCAGCCGGCGGAGCTCGCGGTCCAGGGACTCGCGTCCGTGCGCGATGTTCTCGTCGCGCTCCTGGCGCTTGAACCACTGACGGATCTTCTCCCGCGCGTGGCTGGTGCGGACGATGTTCAGCCAGTCGCGCGAGGGACCGTGGGCGGCCTTCGTCGTGACGATCTCGACGATGTCGCCGTTGCGCAACCGGTAGTCCAGCGGGACGAGTCGGTTGTTCACCTTCGAGCCGATGCAGCGGTGTCCGACATCGGTGTGGATGCGATAGGCGAAGTCGAGCGGCGTCGAACCGGCCGGCAGGTCCTTCACCTCGCCCTTCGGCGTGAAGACGAACACCTGGTCCTGGAAGACGTCGAGCTTGACGCCCTCGACGAACTCCGTCGCGTCCGACACGTCGTGCTGCCAGTCCATCAGCTGGCGCACCCACGCGAGCTTCGCGTCGTACTCGCGATCGGAGCGCGATCCCTCCTTGTAGCGCCAGTGCGCCGCAATGCCGACCTCGGCGATCTGGTGCATCTGGTGGGTCCGGATCTGCACCTCGAGCGGGCGGCCGTCGAGCGCGATCACCGCGGTGTGCAGGCTCTGGTAGCCGTTCGCCTTGGGCATCGCGATGTAGTCGTCGAACTGACCGGGGATCGGGCGCCAGAGCGAGTGCACCACGCCGAGCGCGGCGTAGCAGTCCTTCACCTCCTCGACGAGCACGCGGATGGCGTACACGTCGTACACCTCGCTGAACTCGGCGCCCTTGCGCTGCATCTTCTTCCAGATGCTGTACAGGTGCTTCGGCCGGCCGGACAGCTCCGCCTGGATGGCGGCACCCTCGAGTGCGTCCGCCAGCACCGCCTTGGCGCGCTGCACGTACGTCTCGCGGCTGCGCCGGCGCGTCTCGAGCTGCACCGCCAGGGCGCGGAAGGCGTCCGCGTCCAGGACCTTGAAGGCCAGGTCCTCGAGCTCCCACTTGACCTGCCAGATTCCCAGGCGCTCGGCGAGCGGCGCGTAGATCTCCAGCGTCTGGCGGGCGATCCGCTGCTGCTTCTCGATCGGCAGCGCGCCGATCGTGCGCATGTTGTGCAGGCGGTCGGCGAGCTTGATCAGGACGACGCGGACGTCCTCCGCCATCGCCAGGAGCATCTTGCGGATGTTCTCCGCCTGCCGCTCCTCGTGAGAAGTGGCGCTGAACTTGGACAGCTTGGTGACGCCGTCGACCAGGTGGGCCACCTCGGCCCCGAAGCGCTCCTCCACGTCCTCGAGGCTGAACTCCGTGTCCTCCGGCACGTCGTGGAGGATTGCGGCCTGGATCGCCACCGGGTCGAGCCCCATCTCGGCGAGCGTCTGGGCGGCGGCGAGGGGATGCGTCACATAGGGCTCGCCGCTGACGCGCCGTTGCTCGGCGTGCGCCTCCAGCGCGAAGCGGTAGGCGGCTTCGACGCCGGAGAGCTCCGCCTGCGGGTGGTGGCGCTGCACTTCGTCGACGAGCCGCTCCGCGAGGGCGTCGAGCTCCTCGCGGGTGTAGGCCGGCGGCGGCGCGACCCGACGCTCGCCGCGGGGTCGGCGAGCGGGGGCGAGGGCGTCAGCGGGCTGGGTGACCATTGCCGGCCATCATACGCCGGCACGCTGCCAGGCCCGCCAGGCTGCCCCCAGCGCGCGCCGCGGCGCGTACTCGTGCGCACGCACCCGGATGACGCCCCGGGCGCCGAAGCCCTGCTTGAACTCGTACAGGTTCCAGAGCGGGTGCGAGCGGTCCGCCGGCAGGCCGGGCGCGTCGCGAGTGTCGACGCCGCCGAGGTCGTACGTGCGGTAGCCTGCGGCGGCCCCCCAGCGCATGATCTCCCAC
>JBJKRK010000178.1:0-15238 GCA_046704705.1 Candidatus Limnocylindrales bacterium
CCGATCCAGCCCTGCGCCTGCCGCAACGCCATCCCGTCGGGGCCGCCGAGGTTGCCGGGCGAGGTCCGGAAGTCGATCCGCTCGACGAACGAGCGCCGTGACTGGCGCATGATGACGAAGACGTCGCGCGCGTTGATGGCGATCTCGCAGGCGCCACCCGAGCCCGGGAGACGCACGTTGGGGTTGGCGTACTCCCCGATGACGGTGGTGTTGATGTTGCCCAAGCGGTCGATCTGCGCGGCGCCGAGGAACCCGACGTCGACGAGGCCGCGCTGCAGGTAGTACGCGAAGAGCTCGAACATGCTCGTCACCGCGGTCGCGCCGGTGACGATCGTGGGGTCGCCGATGGAGAGGGGCAGGCGGGCCGGCTGCGCGCCGAAGACGCCCGACTCGTACACGAGCTCGAGGTCGGGGGCGACGGTGCGCTTGGCCAGGTTCACCGCGATGTTCGGCAGGCCCACCCCGACGAAGCAGACGCGCCGCCCGGCGAGCTCGCGCGCGGCGGCCACGATCATCATCTCGGAGCGCGAGAAGGCGAGGTCCGTCGCGGCGGGCACCTCGACCGAGGATCCGGGCGGTGGCACGAGGCGTTCCGCCGGAGCCCGCCCCTGGCCCATGTGCTCGGGCGCGCCCGGACCCTGCGGTCCGCTCACGGGTACGACCCGTAGTCGACCGACCCCGACGGCGCCGATCCTGGTTTCAACGCCCGCAGCCGCTCCTCGCCGAGCTTCTGGACGTACTCTGCCCGACCGGCGATGCCGTACACCCACTCGTCGAGCCAGGCGTCGAGCGCGGCCTGGTCGCGGCTGATCGCCTCCCAGTCGAGGTAGAACTGGTTGTCGCGGTCGTAGAAGCCCTGCGCATACGAGGGATGCGCACCGTACGGCTCGACCACCACGGCGTCGACGATGAGCCCGGGGATCACGGTGCGGTTCGGGTCGGCCCGGATGACCGCCTCATCCACCAGCTCCTCGACGACGACGATCACACGCTCGGCGGCGAAGGCGGCCTCCTTCTGGCAGCCCACGAGCCCCCAGATCTGCGTGTCCCCGGCCGCGTCGGCGCGCTGCGCGTGGACGATCGCCACGTCGGGGCGCAGCGGCGGCACGGCATACACCGTCTCCTCGCCGTAGGGGGACTGGATGGGCCGGATGAGCGGGTTCGCCACGGGCAGGTCGCTCTCGAAGTACGAGCGGAGCGGGAAGAAGGGGAGGTTCGAGGCGCCCGCCACGTACCGCCCCACCATGCCGAAGTGGCTGTACTCCTCGACTTCGAGGGGCGCCGGATCCTGCCGCTCGATGCGCCGGCGGATCGCGTGCAGGCCGCCCACCCCCGGGTTGCCCAGCCAGCTGAAGACGAGCTTCTTCGCCACGCCCGCACCGACCATCTGGTCGTAGATGAGATCGGGCGTCAGGCGCGCGAGCGTCAGGTCACGCTTCTTCTGGCGGATGATCTCGTGGCCCGCGGCGAAGCAGATGAGGTGCGTGAAGCCTTCGATGGCCACGGCATCGCCGTCGCGCACGATCTCCCGGATCGCCTCGGCCAGCGTGCCGACGCGGGAGGCGCTCATGCGGCGCCGGTGCGTGCCGTGGCGCACATGTTGTTCGGATCGACCCGGATCGCGCTCATGCCGCGCAAGCGTAGCGCGCGACGGACAGCGCTACGCCCGCGCGGCAACCTCGGCGACGGCCTCGCCGAAGATGCGCACGGCCGTGTCCACCTCGTCCGCGGTGACGACGAGCGGCGGCGACATGCGCACCACGTCGTCGCCGGCCTGGAGCACGAGCAGCCCGCGCTGGAACGCGGCGTGCTCCACGGCCTCGGCGGTGGCGCCCGAGTCGAACTGCACGCCGATCATCAGGCCCTTGCCCCGCACGTCGCGCACGATACGCTCGTGCCGGCGGACGAGCGGCCGCAGGCCCTCGAGCGCCTGCTCCCCGCGCGCCGCGGCGTTGTCCATCAGCCCTTCCTCGACGAGCTTGATCGTCTCGAGCGCGGCCGCACAGGCGACCGGGTTCCCCGCGAAGGTGGAACCGTGGGCGCCGGGCGTCCAGGTCATGAGGTCGGCCCGCGCGACCATCGCGCCGAGGGGCAAACCGGAGGCGATCCCCTTGGAGGTGAGCAGCACGTCCGGCTCGACGTCCCAGTGCTGGATCGCCCACATCTTCCCGGTGCGCCCCATGCCCGACTGGACCTCGTCCGCGACGAGGACGATGCCGTGCTCGTCGCAGATCCGGCGCAGGCGCGGCAGGAAGGCTGCGTCCGGCACGATGTACCCGCCCTCGCCCTGGATCGGCTCGACGACGATCGCGGCGATCTCCTTCGGCGGGACCAGGCGCGTGAAGACGCGGGACTCGAGCTCGTCCAGGCCGGCGCTCCCGAACGGGACGTGGATGACGCCGGGCAGCATCGGCCCGAAGCCTGCGTGGTACTTCGCCTTCGATGCGGTGAGGCTCACCGAGCCATAGCTCCGGCCGTGGAACGCGCCGACGAACGCCACCACGTACTGGCGCCCGGTGGCGTAGCGGGCGAGCTTGATCGCGGCCTCCACGGCCTCCGTGCCCGAGTTCGTCAGGAACGACTTCGTGGGCCCGCTGATCGGGGCGATGCGGTCGAGCTCGCGGGCCACGTCGGCATAGATCGGGAGGAAGAAGTCCGAGGCGCTGAAGTGCAGCAGCTCCCTCGCCTGGCGCTCGACGGCCGCGACGATGCGCGGGTGGCTGTGGCCGGTGGCGTTCACCGCGATTCCGGCCGTGAAGTCGAGGAACAGGTTGCCGTCGACGTCCTCGATCGTCGACCCCTGGCCGCGGGCCGGCACGATGCCGTACGCGCGCGGCAGGCTGGGCGACGTGTACTGCTGGTCCAGCGCGATGCGGGCGCGCGCGACCGGGCCGGGCAGCTCGGTGACGATGTGGGGGACTGGACGGGCCGTGGCGGGACGATCAGCGATCTCGGTCATGCGTCTCTCCGTGCGCCAGGCGCCGTGGGGCCGCGCTGCCGGTGCCGGCGGTTCGATGCCTCTCGCCCGGGGGCGGGATGCATACGGGTTATGCAGTCTGGATGCTCATAGTGTACAGGCGCCGGTGGCCGGCCGGGCCGTCAGTCGACGACCGTCTGGCTCTGCTCCCGCATGTACTGCTGGACGTAGTACAGCCCGCCGCCCGACTTGCCGCTCGTCCCCGAGGCCTTCCAGCCGCCGAACGGCTGCACGCCCGGCCACGCGCCCGTGGTCGCGCCGGCCCGCCGGTTCACGTACACGACGCCCGCCTGGATCCGGTCCAGGAAGGCCTGCGCTTCGGCGCGGTCCTCGCTGAAGAAGCCGGCGGTGAGCCCGTAGTCGTTGTCGTTGGACAGCTCGATCGCCTGGTCGATCGAGTCGACCACGCCGATCACCACGAACGGCACGAAGAGCTCCTCGCGGAAGAGGCGATGCTCGAAGATCAGATCCTCGACGATCGTCGGCGCCACGTACAGGCCCTTGTCGTACTCGCCGCCGGTGAGCCGCTCGCCGCCCAGGACGATGCGCCCGTCGCGCCGCGCCTCCTCCACCGCCTGCTCGTACTTCGCCATGGCGGCCTGGTTGACGATGGGTCCGAGCCAGTTCTGGCGCTGCGTCGGGTCGCCGATGGTGATCGCTTTCGTCTTCTCCACGAGCAGGTCGAGGAACTCGTCCTTCACCTGCCGCTCGACGTACACGCGGCTGCAGGCCGAGCACTTCTGCCCGCCGAAGCCGAAGGCGGAACGCATCACGCCCTCGGCGGCTTCCTCGAGGTCGGCGTGACGGCTCACGATGGCCGGGTTCTTGCCGCCCATCTCGACGATCACGGGCTTGGGGTAGGACTTGGCGAAGTGCCTGTACAGCTCGAAACCGACTTCATACGAGCCGGTGAAGGTCAGGCCGTTGACGCCGGGGTTCTCCTGCAGCTCCGCCCCCACCGTGCTGCCGGGTCCCGTGACGAAATTCACCACGCCACCCGGGATCCCGGCGTCGCGGAAGACTTCGTACAGCTTCAGGCCCATGAGGCTGCTGTCGGAGGCCGGCTTCAGCACGACCGTGTTGCCCGCGACCAGCGCCCCGCCGGCCGGCCCGCCGAAGAGCGAGGCGGGGAAGTTGAAGGGCGCGATGACCGCCCACACCCCGTATGGCTTGAGGACCGAGCGGGTGTGCACGGCCGGATCGCCCAGATTGTCCATCGGGATGTCGAAGCCCTGGTGCTCCTCGATCCGGTCGCAGTAGTAGCGGATCAGGTCGGCCGTCTCCTCCACGTCGCCGAGCGCCTCGAGCCGGTTCTTGCCGACCTCGATCGCGGTGAGCGCGGAAAGCTCCATCTGCCGCTCGCTGATCAGGTCCGCCGCGCGGCGGAGCAACGCCACGCGTTCCTGCCAGGGCCGACCGCTCCAGGCCGGGAAGGCCGCCCGGGCCGCCGCGATCGCGTCTTTCACGTCCTGGCGCGTGCCCTTCGCGAAGCGCCCGACGAGCGAGCCGTCGATCGGGCTGTGGTCCTCGTAGGTCCCGTCGCCGGGGCGCGGATCGCCGTTCACGTAGAGGGGATGCGTCGCGCCGAGCTGGGACCGGGCGCGCTCCAGGCCGGCCTCGTAGTCGGCGTGCAGCTGCTCGTTGTCGGCGCGCAGGGTGGCGTACGTGATCTTGATGCGCGGTGCTGTCGGAGTGGTCATGTCCCTCGTGCCCTCACTGCTCGCTGGCTAGTCTAGCGCCGTTACCAGGCTGGACAGGCTCGCCGCGACGGCGTCCGGCCGACCGCCGCGGACGCTCCTCGCGGCCTGCGCCGCCTCCTCCAACCCGTGCTTGCCGGAGAGGACGAGGATCCCCCGCAGGCCGGCTCGCCGGGCTCCCAGGACGTCCGCCCACACGTCGTCGCCGACCATGGCCACCTCGCCGGGCCGCAGGCTGCCGTCGCCCAGCGCCGCAACGGCGCTGGAGAAGAAGGCGGGACTCGGCTTGCCCACCACCACCGCCCGTCGCCGCGTGGCGAATTCCAGGGCCCGGACGAATGTCCCGGCATCGAGCGTCGGTCCCTCGGCGGTCAGCCACCAGGGGTTGCGGTGCATCGCCACCAGGCGCGCACCGCCGCGAACCAGGCGGAAGGCCGCGTTCAGGTGTTCGAAGCTGAAGTCCGCCGCGGCGTCTCCGACGACGACGGCCGCCACCGACGCGGCAGGGGTGGCCGCCTGCGCGTGGGAGAGGAGGCGCTGGCCGGCGAACTCCGCCGGGGCCGCGGCTGACGCGAGCAGGTACAGGGGCTGGTCGGGAAAGCGCTGCCGCGTGAAGGTCGCCGAGGCGGACAGGGCCGAGACGATCTGCTCCGGCAGCACGGACATCCCGAGGGCGCCGAGGCGCTCTGCGAGCATCTGGCGTCCGACGAGCGACGCGTTCGTGGCGATGCAGAAGGGGACGCCCCGTTGCTGGAGCGCGCGCAGGGCCCCGGCGACGCCGGGCAGCGGAGCTCCCTTGGAGAGGATCACCCCGTCGAGGTCGAGGAGAAACGCGCGCACGCCGGCAAGCGCGCGGTGGAGTTGATCGGACTGCTCCGGGCTGCCGACGGTCGTCACTGGCGTGCGGGCCGGCGTGGCTGCTGGGAGATCATCCCCGGATGCTAGCGGCAAGTAGACTGCGTCACGTGGAGGGTCCCATTGCGCTGGTCGGCTCCGGCGAGTTCACGCCGGCCATGGAGACGGTCGATCGGATGCTCCTGGCGGCCATCGCGCAGTCTCGGCCGCGCGTCGCGGTGCTCCCCACGGCGAGCGTGCCGGACGGCGAGCTCATCTTCCGTCGCTGGGCCGAGCAGGGCCGGGAGCATTTCGCGCGGCTCGGCGCGGATGCCCACGCGGTGCTCCTGCGCACCCGCGAGGACGCCGACGACCCGGCCTGCGAGGCGGCACTCGATGGCGCGGACCTGATCTACCTCTCGGGGGGCAAGCCCGGGTACCTGGTCGATGCCCTGGCCGGCTCGCGGGCCGCCGAGGCCCTCCGTCGCGCCAGCCGGCGTGGCGCGGCCATCGCCGGTTCCTCGGCGGGGGCGATGGCGCTGGCCGGGCAGCTCTTCGTCGTGCGCCGCTCTGTCCGGCGGCCGTTGGGATGGAACAGCGCCCTGGGTCTGGTGCCGGGGGTCGCCGTCATCCCGCACTACGATGCCCTGCCGGAACCCCTCGCCGCGCTCGTCGCGCTGCGTGCGCCGACGGGCATGCGGGTGCTGGGTGTCGACGAGGAGACCGCGCTCGTGGGGCGCCTGGGCAGCTGGCAGGTGCTCGGGCGCGGTCGGGTCACCGTGTGGCACGGACACCGGCGGACACGCCACCGTGACGGCGATGTCGTGCGCCTGCCCGACCCACGCTGAAGCGTCGGCGCCTGCCGGCCCCACGCTGAAGCGTCGGCGCCTGCCGGCCCCGCGAGATCAGCCGACGTTGCGCCGATCGGCGGGGAGGTCGCCGGCCTGGACGATGCGGAAGCAGTCGGAGCAGTAGACCGGACGATCCAGGCGGGGCTTGAAGGGCACCTGGGCGGCGTTACCGCAGCGAGAGCAGATCACCGCGAAGTACTCGCGCGCGGGGCGCACGGTACCGCGTTCGTAGCCGCGCGGGCCGCCGATCTCGCGCATCTCGTAGCCGGATGATTCCCGCATCGCGCGCCGGCTCGCGCGACAGCTCGGGCAGCGCTTCGGGTCGGACGCGAACCCCTTCTGCGCGTAGAACTCCTGGTCCGCGACCGAGTGCACGAACTCCGCGCCACAGTCGACACAGGTCAGGGTGCGATCGACGTACGACACCAGCGTTGCCTCCCCTCACAGGCAGAACAGCACGACCCGCCACCGGGCGTCGGTCGCCGGAAACATCGCGACGTGAGGCGGGTGTCGGGCTCGGGTGGGCGCCGCTCGACCCAGGTGCCTCGGAGGTCCCTGGCTGGGGCGCACCGGTTGCCCACCGAGAGTAGCATCCGGCCCCCGCTCGCGACAAGCACCTGTCGGAGGGTGTTGCGAGATGGCACAATGCATCGCGACTCCTCGTCCACGCCTCGAGGGAGGGCCGGAGCCTCCATCCCGGTCGCGGGCGAACAGATGCACGCCGCCGCATCGCCGGCGGACGACCGGATGTCAGTCGGGCGCGTTCCGAGTGACCCGGACAGAGGTAGCCGCTTGCCGAAGCTCCGCCTCCTGCACATGGCCGATGTCCACCTGGGCGCCCGCCACCAGGACCTGGGCACGGCCGCGACGGCCCAGCGCGAGCGGCAGTTCGCGGCCTTCGAGGCGGCGCTCGCGCTTGCGGTGCGCGAACGGGTCGCCGTCGTGCTTGTCGCGGGCGACCTCTTCGACTCGAACACCCAGCCGCGCCGCACGGTCGAGCGTGTCGCCGCAGCGTTCCGCGCGGCCCTTCAATCCGGAGTCCGGGTCGTGGTCATCCCGGGCACGCACGACGTGTACGACCCCTCGTCCGTCTACCGCACATACGACCTGCCCGCCATGGCCGGCGTGGCGGGCGGGGACGATGGGTTGGTCGTGCTGCACCCGGACCGTCCGGAAGTCGTGTTCCCCGCGCTCGACCTGGTCGTGTACGGGCGCGTCTTCGCCACCAAGCGCGCCCCGCGCAGCCCCCTCGCCGAGTTCTCGGCGAGTGCCGAGGAGCGGGCCCGCTGGCGCGTGGGCATGCTGCACGGGTCGCTCCGCATCCCGGGGCGGACCGAGAACGACGAGGTGGTGTTCACCGAGCAGGAAGTCGCGGCCTCCGGTCTGGACTACCTGGCGCTGGGTCACTGGCATTCGTTCCGGCAGGGCGTCTCGGGCGGCACGACGTGGGCCTACCCGGGAGCCCCCGAACCGGTGGCGGTCGACCAGGATGGTGCGGGCCAGGTGCTGCTGGTCGAGCTGGAGCTGAAGGATGGTGCGCGCACGGTGCGGGTCACGCCGCGGCCGGTGGGCCGGACGCGCTTCCTGCGGGTCGACATCGACGCGGCCGGGCTGGCCAGCCAGGAAACGTTGATCGACCAGCTGCTGCCGCTCGCGGACCCCGACCTCGTCGTCGACGTGCGCCTGACCGGTGTGCTTCCCGACAGCCTCGACCTCGACGAGGACGAGGTGGAGCGTCGCGTGGGCGACCACTTCTTCCGCTATCGACTCCAGAACCTGACCGTGGCGCCCCTCCCTGAGGGGCCGCTCCCCCCGGCCGATACGATCGCCGGGGCGTTCGTGCGCGACCTCGAGGCGCGCATCGACGCGGCCGCCGCGGCCGGGAGGCCGGACGAAGCCGAGGAGCTGCGCGAGATGCTGCGGCTCGGCAGGCTCCTGCTCGACGGGCAGACCGTCACGCTGGCGTAGGGACGGGACGATGCGGATCACGAGGTTGCGTCTCTCCGACGTCAAGCGGCACGAGGAGCTGGAGCTGCGGCCGTCACCGCGACTGACCGTCGTCCGCGGGCCGAACGAATCCGGCAAGTCCAGCATCGAGCGCGCGATCGAGCTCGCGCTGTACCGCCGGGTGACCTCGGATACCGCGGAGATGGCCGACGTGTGGCGCTGGGGGGCGCCGGACGGCGCTGCGCCCACCGTCGAGATGGACTTCGAGGACGAAGACGTCGAGGGCCGGCTCGTGAAGAGCTTCGCGCGCGGGAAAGGTCAGGCGCGCCTCGTTCTGAACGACGAGGTCATCACCGATCCGGCCACCGTCGACCATCGTCTGGCCGAGCTGACCGGCATCCCGAGCGAGAAGTTCTTCCGGTCCACCGCCGCGGTCCGGCACCAGGAGCTCGACGAGCTGGACAAGGACGAGGGCGCGCTCCGCGACCGGCTGCAGACGTCGATGAGCGGCGCGGACCGTGGGACGTCCAAGGTCAAGCGTGAGCTGGAGGCGGCCGTCCGCAAGTACACGCAGCATGGCCAGAAGAACCCCGGCTACCTAAAGACAGCCGCCGACGACGTCGCCCGCCTGCGGGACGAAGTCGAGCACGGCGACGTAGAGCTCACCCGGCTTGCCCACGACCAGGAGACGCTGTCCGCCGCACGCGACCGGCGGGCCGAGGCCGAGCGGCAGCTGGCGGAGGATCGCGAGCAGCTCGCCACGAGCGAGCACGCCGTGCAGCTCCTCGACGAGCAGCACGACGCCGAGGCGCGCTACGAGCGTTTCAAGCGGGCCGCAACGCTCCGCGTATCGATCGAGCAGAAAGAATCGAGCCATCCGTCTTCGATCGCCCTGCCCGTGCTCCGCGAGGGTGTGACGCGCCTTCGTGAGCTGGAGCGCACGATCTCCGGGCTGCGCAAGGAGCTCTCGGGCGAGGTCGACCTCTCCGGGATCGATGTCGTCATCCCGGAGCCGCGCTGGCGACCCTTCGCGATCGCCGCGATCGTCCTCGCCGCGATCGGGCTGGTGGCGGTGGCGCTCACCGGGATCGCCGCGCTCGGCATCGTTGCGCTGGCGGGGCTCGCCAGCGCCGTCGTGGCGCTTCGGCAGCGTCGTCTCGGTTCAGACGTGCGGCGGCAGAACGTGCTCCGTGCCGAGCAGGTGGCGCGCCGGTTGCGGGGCCGTTCGCAGATCGAGCAGCAGCTGAAGGACACCGAACGGCAGCGCGACCAGCAGCTCGCCTCGATCGAGCAGCCCGATCTTCCCACGGCCGAGGCCTTGCTCGATGCCGAAGAGAAGCACGTCGCGGAGATCGAGCAGCTGCGCGCAGAGCTCAAGGGCCTGCTCGGCGATCCGCCGCCCGAGGAGGACGTAGCGGTCCTCCGCGACCGGGCCGCGGCGGAGACGGAGCAGAAGCGCCATGCGTTGGCCGGCCTCGGGGAGATCGGTCGCGATCCGGCCCATAGCCGCGAGCGGTACGCCGCCGCCGTCAAGGCCGGTGAGCGCGAGCGCGAGGAGGCGCTGAAGGCGGAGGTCGAGGCCGAGACGAGGGTGAGCTCCAACCCCGTCGACGCCGAGAAGGTGGCGGCGACGGCCGAGGCGCTCGCCACGGCCGAGCAGCGGCTCGCGGCGCTCGAGCGTCGGCTGCGGGTCCTGCAGGGGACGCTCGATGCGTTGCTGCAGGCGGAGAGGGCCACCATGAAGAAGGCGGCGCGGTTCCTCGAGCAGCGCATGGTGCACGACGTCGCCCGCATCACGGATGGGCGGTACCGGCGCGTGGAGGTCGACGAGAAGGAGCTGGCGATCCGCGTCTGGTCGCCCGAGCGCGAAGACTGGGTCGACGCCCATGCGCTCTCACAGGGGACCTTCGACCAGCTCTACCTCGCGGCGCGCTTGGGGCTGGTGCGCCAGGTGACGCAGGATCGCCGCCCGCCGCTGGTCTTCGACGACCCCTTCGTGACGTTCGACGACGAGCGAGCGGCCCGCGCGCTCGAAGTGCTCCGCGTGCTTGCCGCGGAGCACCAGGTGCTCTACCTGACGACCTCGACCCGCTACGACGAGGCGGCCGATCTCGTGGTGGAGCTCCCGCGACCGACCGCCGTGGACACGCCCGGCCCGGCGGCGCCGGAGGCGGCCCCGGTCGCCTGACCGGCTGCTCCGGGAGACCGTCACCGGACGCTACAGCGAGGGGCCCTCCACCCGCGCCGGCACCTGCTGCGGCGAGCTGGGTCGCCGGTTCAGCACGTACGCCCCGGCAGCCGCCGCCATCGAGCTCGCGCCGCCGATGACGAAAGCGACGCTCACGCTGAGCGTCGACGCGATCGCCCCCATGAGCAGCCCACCGATCGGGCTGGAGCCCGCGAACACGGTCGTGTAGACGGCCATCACCCGGCCGCGAAGCACGTCCGGCACGAGCAGCTGGATGAGCGTGTTGGCCGTGGCGGTCATCGCGATGGCGGACGCGCCGATCCCGAACATCGCCACCATCGACACGGGGAAGATGTGCACGATCCCCAGCACCGTCTCGAGCGCCCCGAGCCCGAACGCGCCCGTGAGCAGCAACCGCACCGACGGTCGTCCGTTGAAGGCGATGAGCAGCGCGGACAGCAGCGACCCGACGCCGATGGCGGCCATCAGCAGGCCGAAGCCGGTCGCTCCTACCTGCAGCACGTCGCGCGCGAGCACGGGTACCAGCACGCGGAAGTTCATGCCCATCGTCGACACCACGCCCACGACCGCGATGGCGGCGAGCACAGTGCTCGTCCGGCGCACGTAGGCGAGTCCCTCGGCGAGGTTGTCCAGCACGGCCCGCACCGTGCGCTCCATCTGGGCCGTCGGCCGTGTCTCCAGCTCCTCGTCGCGCATGAGCGCCAGGCCGGTGAGCACGGCGATGTAGCTGACGCCGTTGATCGTGAAGCAGGCGACCACGCCGAGCAGCCCGATCAGGATGCCCGCGATCGCCGGCCCGACGATGCGGGCCATGTTGAATGCGGCCGAGTTCAGCGCGACCGCGTTCGCCACGTGCTCGCGGCCGACCATCTCGACGACGAACGACTGGCGGGTCGGCATGTCGACGGCGTTGACGAACCCGAGCAGGTTGGCGAGCACGAGGATGTGCCAGACCTGCACCGTGTGCGTGTAGGTGAGCGCGGCGAGCACGAGCGCCAGGATCATCGCCGAGCCCTGGGTGGCGTAGAGCGTCTTGCGCTTCGGCACGAGGTCCGCGATCAGTCCGCCGAACAGCCCGAAGACCAGCACGGGAAGGAACTGGAACGCCGATACCAGACCGAGGATGAACGGGTCGTTCGTCAGCTGCAGGACCAGCCAGTCCTGCGCCAGGGCCTGCATCCAGGTGCCCACGACGGAGAGGAGTTGCCCGGTCCAGAAGAGGCGGAAGTTCCGGTGGCGGAAGGCCGCCAGGCCGCGGGGAAGGCGCATGCTCAGTGCAGGGAGAGGACGCCGGCGGCACCGGCGATCAGCTCGGTCGCGGCCTGGATCCCGAGCTTGCCCGTATCGACCACGAGGGCGTAGTGGCTGGAATCGCGCCAGTCGACGCCGTACAGGTGGCGGAGATAGCGGCCGCGGGCCTGGTCGATCTCCTGGCACAACCGCCGCAGCGAGGGTTCATCGGGCTGCGCGTCCGCCGGAGCCTGCTCGATTCTGTCGCGCAGAAAGCCGATGCGGGCCTCGAGCGAGGCGATCAGCTGCACGTGCAGCGTCCCGGGTCGGTCGCGCAGCACGAAGCATCCGCCGCGCCCGACGATCACGGCGTTGCCCCGCGCTGCCGCCTCGCGGATGATCTGCTGGGTCAGCTCAGCGAGTCGATCGGCGTCCATCGGCGGTGCGGTGACGAGCGATTCGGCATCTGGCGCGCCCGCATCGGCGTGACCGGCCGCCAGGATCCAGCCGAACCGGTCGAGCAGCCCCGGTGCGCGCTCGTCCTGGTCGTCGACCTCGCCCTCGGGCAGTCCGAGCCGCCTGGCCACGGCCATGGCGATCTCTCGATCGAGGTACTCGGCGCCGAACCGCTCGGCGAGCGCGTGACCGATCGTGGAACCCCCGGCGCCGAACTGTCGGGAGATGGTGATGACGGGCACGCGCTGGCTGGCCTCCTGGACCTTCGAGAGCGTTCAGCGTAGCGCGATCGCCCGAAGTCCGTGGCCTGACGAGCCACCCGCCGTCAGCGGGCGCCTGCGGTGGGCGTGCGCCTGTGGCGAGCAGGCGCCTGCGGTGGGCGGGGGGCGACGTGCGTCCGAGAGGGGCAGCGGCGCCCGCGATGGGGCGTCCCGCCTGGCGCGACTGTGGCGCGGAGGTCGCGAGTGCGATCCTCCCGATCGGGCCCTTACCCGGCGGCCCGTGCGGGACGGACGCCGAGGCCCGCCCTCCGGTTCGCACGCTCCGCCCGGGGCTGGTCGTCGTCGGCGTCCAGGGGCGCACGCCACGCGGCCGGGGCGGCGGACGCCGTCGGCGCCTGCACGGTCGCTTCACTGTGGTGCCGCGGGATGCTGAAGGACACCGACGTGCCGAGAGGGACGTCGTCCAGCCAGATCCGGCCGTGGTGTGCCTCGACCAGCTGGCGGGAGAGGTACAGCCCCAGGCCGGTGCCCTCCACGCTCGATGTCCGCGCACGCCGGCCGCGGTAGAACGCCTCGAACACTCGATCACGCTCGTCCGGGTCGATACTGGATCCCCGGTCGCGCACGGTCGTCACCACCTGGTCCCCGTCCGCGCGTGCCTCGATGGTGATGCGCGGGTCCCCGTCGCGCCCGTACTTCACCGCGTTGGCGACGAGGTTGCGCAGCACGAGGCCGATCCAGACCGGGTCGGCATCGACCAGCGGCAACTGGGGCGGGATGCGCTGCTCGATGCTCAGGTGCTTGTCCTCCAGCGCCGGCTCCGCCGCGACGCGCTCCACCATCCACGCGAGCGACACGGGCTGTCGATTCAGGGTCTCGCAGTTCCCTGTGGCCGCGAGGCCGATCACCTCGTCGGCGAGTTCCGTCAGGCTCTCCGCGGCCCGCGAGATGCGGTGGAGGTACTGGCGCTGCGTTCCGTCGTCGAGGGGCAGATGCAGCAGGCTCTGGCTGTACCCGGTGATGAGTGCAAGCGTGGAACGCAGCTCGTGGGACACCGCGTCGGCGAGCATCGCGCGGGACACCGCCGCGTCCTCTTCGGGCCCCTCCGCAGCGAGAGATGGCGCGTCCGGGGCTGCCCGCCGCGCTGCCTGGGAAGGGAAGGCCGCTTCGGGCGTGGGGGGCGGTCCAGCCGAGGCGGCGCCGTCTGCCCGGATCCGGGACGCAGGAGCGGTCGCGGTGGCCACCGCTCTGACTTGATCGACCATCGAGCCTGGCCCTCCTGGTGCTAGGCCTCGCCCGACGACAAAAAAGCCGCCCCGGCATAACGCCGGAGCGGGACTTGACCAATACCTAGTCCCGGAGACTGAGGCTAGGAAACGTTCTATCCGACCCGGTGTGCCTTGTCAAGGGGCGTCCGGTCCACCAGGCGGCCTGCGAGAGGGACGATGCCCGCCGCACAGTCGGGGCTGACGACCACGCTCTCTACGTGGTCGAGGAGCCCGACGGCGCGCCCCGGCGTGTCGATCAGGCCGTACGCGACGAGCGGTCGGGGCAGCCGATCCAGGTCGCCTGCGGTCAGATGGGCGACGACCGGACCCGGCGAGACGATCGCCCCGATCCCCGGCCGCTGGAACTGCCCCTCCAGCGCTCGGCCCAGCCCGGTCGAGTCGAACGCGAGGATGTGCAGGAGCGCGATCCCGCCCTGCTCCACGACGTCGACGGCAACCGAGGGCCGGCGGGTCGCGACGATTCCGATGCTCAATCGGCGAGTGATGAAGCGCACGGCGGCGGCATCCGGGTTCAGGCCCTCCACGCTGTCGAGGTCGACCGCCAGCACCCGCCGGTTGCTGTCCGCCACCTGCGAAAGGGTGGGCAGGTCCAGGTCCCGCAGAAAGAGCCCCACCTCGAGGCCGTCCGGCAGGATCACCTGCTCGCGGCCGTCGCTGGCCGCGAAGACGCGCGGGAGCGCGGGCAACGTGCCCTCAGTCAAGGTGGGCCCCCCAGAGCTGCTCGGCGCTCGTCGTGACCCCGGACGCGCCCGCCGCCAGGACCGCGCGCGCCTGCGCATCGGTGCGGATGAACCCGCCCGCGAGCAGTGGCACCGACAGCCGTGGCATGAGGGTGCGGACGTCGGGCAGGATGACGCCCGGGAGGACCTCCACGATGTCCGCGCCCGACTTGGAGATCGCGCTGATCCCGGCGTTGAGGAGGCTCCGGCGGACGAGCAGCAGCCGGTGGATCGCCACGCTGCCCTCGCGGCGGATGGCCGGCATCAGCTGCCCGTGCGAGCTGATGATCGCATCGGCACCGGCGCGGGCGAGCCAGGTGACGCCCACCCGATCGGCGCGCACACCATCGACCAGGTCGAGGTGGACGGCGACGAGCTTCCCCGCCGCATGCGCCCGCTGCACCAGCGGTTTCAGCTCGAGGCCGTCGGCGCGCAGCACGAAGATGATGGCGGTGGGGCTCTGCAGCGCCGCCTCGAGCCGGTCGGTGGAAGTCAGGGCCGCGCAGCATGGGACGGCGCGCAGGCGTGCCATGAATTCCCCGAGCTTCACTTCGTTGATCGACATGCGGATGGCGACCCTGAGCCCGTCCTCGTCCGATTCGCGTTGCGAGCGGCCGCGACGCGTCCCGCGCGGCTGGCGGCTGCCGGCTTCCTCCCCCCGACGCTGCCACGATACCGGGCCCGCGCAAGCGCAGGTGCCGCTCCGGCGCCCAGGCTTCGCCAGCGCGCCTGCACGCAGGTGCCGCCCCGGCGCCCGGCTTCGCTAGCGCGCCTGCATCCCGGCCGTCGCCCGGTGCGCCTCCTCCGT
>JBJKRK010000179.1:0-3663 GCA_046704705.1 Candidatus Limnocylindrales bacterium
GGCGAGGGGACGATCCGCGCCACCACGGAGGTCGTGGAGTACCTGGGCAACGAGGAGCTGCTCCACCTGCGGGCGGGCGAGCAGGAGCTCGTCGCGGTCGTCGACTCGTCGCACCACGTCCGCCCCAACGACGTGCTCGACCTGCGCGTGCCGCTCGACAAGGTGCGCCTCTTCGACGACGAGTCGGGGGTCTCGCTCAGCCAGGCGACCCCCGTCGCGGCCTGAGGCGTCCGGCCCGGTCGCTCAGCTGCCGGTCCCGCCAGGCTGGCGCTCGCTCAGCTATACAGGTCCCGCCAGGTTGCCGGTCGCTCAGCTGCCGGTGAGAAGCGCCTGCGCCGGTTCCGGATCCGACCGGCGCAGGGTGGCCACGAGGAACCACGCGGCGCCCAGCCCGATCAGGACGTCGCCCGGCGAGATCGCGTTGGCGAACGGGATCGGCGGAGGCACGACGAAGACGTCGCCCAGCCAGGCGAGCGCCGTCCCGGTCGAGGCGGTCGCGACGTTCGAATACGCCTGCGGTGCGGAGCTGCCGAGGGCCGCCAGGGCACCCGGGGAGACGGGCATGAACCCGCCGTTGGCGAGGATCACGATCAGGTTGAGCAGCGCCCCGACGGCGAGCAGCCACAGGCCGGGCTGTCGCGCGTTGCGCAGGAGCGCGACAAGGACGGCCAGCGTCGAGCCCACGTAGAGCAGCGGGCCCGCCCGGCCCACAGTCGCCGCCACGGGCGGGCTGAACAGAATCGCCTGCACGAGCAGCCCACCGATGGCCAGCCCGGCCCACTCGATGTGCACGCTGCCCAGCCGCGCAAGCCGGCCGCCGGTCAGCAGGCCGACTGCGAGCGCCGCCAGGACGAAGTACAGCAGCACCATGCCGGGCGCATCCTCGAACGGGGAGCCCCGATCGCCGGGTAACGAACGAGGGCGCGCCAGGCGCGCCACTCGGTCAGGTCAACCGCGGACTCCGGTTCTGCATGGGCGGGATCCGCCCCGCCAGGGGGGAGGCTTCAGAACCAGCGCTTGGGCGCACCCATGATGAGCAGGAAGCTGATCGTGGACGCGAGGGTGTAGAGCGCGTGCTTCGTGCGGAGCGACATCGTGATATGTCCTTCCCGATCGATGAGTCCGGCGCGGGATGCTGGGGCCCGCACTGCGTGGTCACGATCGTAGGAACCGTGTTCCGCGGCTGGCAGTAGGAAGATGCGGTACCTGCCCTAGGACGATAGTACCGAGGCACCGGCACGCCGGAGCACGACCGGATTGCTGAACAGCCAGGGCTCACCGAAGCGGCGCGCTTCCAGTCGATACGCCCCCGGCCGAGTCGCGGTGTGCTCGAGCTCGCGGCCGTGGCCGCCCGCGACCTCGGTGCCATCGCGCAGAAGTCGCAGTCGGGCCGCCCGCGGGGTGGTCGCGCGGATGACGCACCCCTCGCTCCAGGCCAGGCAGCCCCCCGGCCCCGCGCGACAGCCGGCCGGGTCGACGGCCTCCAGCTCGGTCCCCAGCGCGTCTCCCAGGCGCCGGTTGGCGAAGAACAGGCGTCCCGCCCCGATCGCATCCAGGACCGTCGTACGCGCCGCCTCGAAGGCACCCGGGAGCGGGCCGTCGAGCACCAGGTAGTTCGTGAACGCGCGGAAGAGGTCCGCGTACGGAAAGATCGTCAGGGTTCGCCCCAGGAAGGGCACCTTGAACGCGTGCGCGTCCGTGCCGCTCACGCCCACCGTGAGGCGCGGTCCGCCGTTGAAGCGCGGGGCGCCCGACGGATCGTCCTCCAGAGGCACGTTCAGCCAGTCCCACCAGTCGAGCAGGCGCTCCGTGGGCCCGCCCAGACCGGTGCCCGGCAGCAGGGCGTGGAGCAGCTTGTTGCGTGGCGTGAGCCGCTCCGCCCACTCGCTCATGTAGTTCCACAGCTCGAGGCCGCGGAAGCCACCGAGCGACCAGTCATGCCAGGGGAACGGCGGGAGCTCCGGCATCGCCTGTCCGCGACGCTCATCGGGGTGCGCGAGGTGCGTGAGTGCGCCGCGCTCGGTCAGCACGCGGATCGCCTCGCCGGGCGGGAGCGTGGGGTCGAGCGGATCCTTCCCGAGCGCCTTCGGCGTGCCGTGGACCAGCATGTGGTCGCCGCCCTCCGGCGTCCATTCGTACCCGACCAGCACCACGACCCCATGGCGGCGGCCGGCGAAGGCCCGGTAGTCCTCAGCCAGGGTGTTGTGGTCGGTCATGCCGATCCACTCGAGCCCGCTTCGTGCGGCGTCCCGCGCGATCTCGTCGATCTCGCCCGTCCCGTCGCTGAAGCGCGAGTGGATGTGCAGCGCGCCGGGGCTTTGAATGGTCACGAACCTATACTAGAAGCGATGAACGACACGGACCTGGTCGAGACGCCCCTCGACCGCCGCGTCGTCTACGAGGGCGGCTACCTCTCCCTGCGGGTCGATCACGTCCGCGACGCATCCGGAGCCGTGCACACCCGAGAGGTCGTCGAGCACCCCGGCGCAGTCGCGATGGTCGCCCTCGACGAGGGCCAGGTGCTGTTCGTCCGGCAGTACCGGCACGCGGCGGGCCAGCTCATGCTCGAGATTCCGGCGGGCACGCTGGACCGGCTGCCCGACGGCTCGATCGAGGCGCCGGACCTCGCGGCAGCCAGGGAGCTGGCCGAAGAGACCGGCTTCCAGGCAGCGCACTGGCGCCTGCTCGGGACGTTCTGGACGGCGCCGGGGTTCGCCAGCGAGCGGATGCACCTGTACCTCGCGCGCGGGCTGCGCCCGGTCGCCGACTATGCCGGGCCGGAGCCGGACGAGCATCTCGAGCTCGTGCGTCTCCCCTGGCGTGAGGCGCTCGCCCGCTGCGTGCGGGGCGAGTTCCGCGATGCAAAGACGATCGTGGGCATCCTCAGCCTGGCCTGGTTGGCGGAATCGGGGGCGCTGTAGGGCGCGGAGGCCACTGGCCGCAGCGTGTGCCGCGCCTCGCGGCACTGGTCGCGGGAGGCGCCGCCCTTCGTGGACGCCAGCCGCTGGGCGCCGCGCCGGGTGCGCGCCACGCAACGCGCGCCCCGCCACATCGCTCAGAGGCGCTCCAGCGCCCGCCGGTACAACGGGGACTGCGGCGAGAGCACCGTCGCCAGTCGCAGATGCGTGCGGGCTTCGCCGTGCCGGCCGAGTTGCTTCAGGGACTGGCCAAGCGCGTAGTGGCCGTAGGGCAGCGACGGGTCGATCGTCAGGAGTTCCCGGAACGCGTCGGCCGCCCGTGCATGCTGCCCGCTGTTGTAGTACGCACGCCCGAGCGCTTCGACGATCGACCCCTTCCCCGGCTCCAGCCGGGCCGCGCGCTCGAGCACCACGGCGGCCTGCGCGAAATGCCGCTGTCGCATGAGGGCGGCCCCGCGCTGCAGCAAGCCGTAGGCGCTCTCACGCTCGCCGACTTCCTCTGGGGTTGCCCCTTCCGGCTCCGGGCATGGAGGATCCGGGCGGCCCTCGGGTCCCTCGCCCGGGGGGACTTTGGGTCCCTCGCCCGGGGGGACTTTGGGTCCCTCGGGTGGTTGATCGCGCCTCCGCATGGCATCATCCTGCCACGGCCGCGCCACACGGTCACGGCCGCGCCCCACGGTCACGGCCGCGCTGCACGAACAGGCAGCCGCCACGCCTCCTGTGCCCGCCGCCAGGGGGTTCCCAC
>JBJKRK010000180.1:0-5417 GCA_046704705.1 Candidatus Limnocylindrales bacterium
CCGATGTGCCGCCGGGCACCGATGTGCCGCCGGGATCGCCGGGCACCCCGCGCGGCGCCCGCGTGCTGACGGTGCGGTGACAGTTGCGGAACGCGCCGGCCCGCCGGCCGTGTCTGCCGCCACGATCAGGTGGCCGCCTCAGTCACCCGGCCGGATCTGCAACCTCGACCCTGCGGTCAGGCGGCCACCTCCACTACCCGGGCGGATCCGCGCGGCCTCGACCCTTGCGGTCAGGCGAGCGTGATCGCGATCGCGGCGCTGTTGGCGACGAAGCCGATCGCCCCGACCATCGCCAGGGCGAGCAGCACCCTCGGGTGACGTCGCAGCGCCATCGCGCCGACCGAGATCGCGATCAGCCCGAGCAGCTTCGCGGTCTCGACGGCCCACAGGCCGAGATCGGCGTTCAGCCCCGCCATCAAGGGATTGAGTTCGCGCCCGGAGATGCCGAGCACCACCACCAGGGCGAAGGTCAGCGCATCAAGCGCTTGCGAGGCGACGACCAGGGATACTGCCTGCCATTGTGTTCGGGCGTCTCCTCCATCCCTCCGCCCGGGTCGCCCCAGGCGCTCCTGAATGGATCGACGCATTACCTTCCTCGATTTGCTTCCAGCCTAGCACTGACAGCAGCTGAGCGCCGCAGGCCAGGGTCCCGATCGGCTGGGGCCGTTTGGGTTTTCCTCTTGTGGCCGCAGAGTCTCGCCGGGTCCCCGGATGTGCCAGATGTGCACCACGGGAACGCAGGGCCTGCCGTGAGCATGGACGACGGCGTCTGCAGTGCCAGATTCTCAGCTGGTGGCCGTCATGCGGCGTTTCACGGGGCGCGTGGCGCTTCTGCCGCCAGAACGGGGCGGGCAACCCGTCCTAACGTTCCAGGCAGGCACATCTGGCCAGCACACCGCGCCAACGGCTGATTGCGGTCACCAGGCGACGTATCTGGCCAACACACCGCGCCGAACGGCTGATTGCGGTCACCAGCCGATACATCTCGCCGGTTGCCGTGCCGCGCGCCTCTCGCCGGCAGTCTGCCACGGCGATCGCTTGCCTCGCCCGCTCCGGCCCGAGAGTACGGCCTGCCGGCCCGAGAGTGCGGCCTGCCGGTGTCGTGCCCATCCCGGCGTCGTGCCCATCCCGGCGTCGTGCCCATCCCGGCTGTCGCAAAGCCCAGGGGCCGCACGCCTCTGTGCGCTCCGGCGCCGCGCCCCCGGAGCGGCCGCACGCCTCTCAGCGCTGCCGCGCGGCGCCCCGGCAGGCGCAGACTACCCTGTCGCGGCTCGCGGGCTCCAGGCGCAGGCCGGGATTCTGCAGCTACACCTGCCCTTCCCGGGCGATGCGGCGCAGCACCGCCGGGAGGATGCCTCCCTCCCGGTAGTACCCGACCTCGATCGGCCCGTCCAGCCGTGCGACCGCCTGGAACGTGCGGGAGCCGCCATCGCCCGTGACCTCGACAGTCACCTCCTGACGAGGCGTGAGTTCGCCGGTCAGGCCCCGGATCGCGAATGTCTCGCGGCCGGTGAGGCCGAGGGATGCGGCGTTCTCGCCGGCCCGGAACTGGAGCGGCAGCACGCCCATGCCGACCAGGTTCGAACGGTGGATCCGCTCGTAGCTCTCCGCCAGCACCGCGCGCACGCCCAGGAGCGCCGGCCCCTTCGCCGCCCAGTCACGCGAGCTGCCGCTGCCGTACTCGCGCCCGGCGACGATGAGGAGCGGCACCCCCTCGGCCTGGTAGCGCATCGCGGCGTCGTAGATGAACATCGACTCGCCCGATGGCTGGTGCGCGGTGTACGGGCCTTCCTTGTCGGGCACGAGCGCATTCCGCAGCCGGATGTTCCCGAACGTGCCACGCATCATGACTTCGTGCTGCCCTCGCCGGGAACCGTAGCTGTTGAACTGCAGCGGCTCCACGCCGTGCTCCTGCAGCCACTGCCCGGCGGGACTCCACGGCGGGATCGATCCCGCGGGAGAGATGTGATCGGTCGTCACCGAGTCGCCGAGGAGCGCGAGCACCCGGGCGCCCTCGATGTCGCGCACGGGAGGCGGCTCGAGCGCGAGGCCCTCGAAGAACGGCGGCAGGGCGACGTACGTGGATGCCGCATCCCAGGCGTAGCGGTTCCCCTCCGGGATCGGCAGCGCCTTCCAGCGCTCATCGCCCTCGAAGACGCTGGCGTACGTGTCGCGGAAGAGCTGCGGATCGATCGCGGTGTCGATCACGCTCCGGATCTCTTCTGCCGAGGGCCAGATGTCGCGCAGGTACACCGGTGCGCCGTCCCGGGCCTTGCCGAGCGCCTCGCGCTCGAGGTCGATGTCGACGCGCCCGGCGAGCGCGAACGCGACCACGAGCGGCGGTGAGGCCAGGTAGCTCACCCGCGCGAGCGGGTGGATCCGTCCCTCGAAGTTGCGGTTGCCCGAGAGCACCGCCGCGACGACCAGGTCGTGCTCCTCGACGGCATTCGCGATCGGGGTCTCCAGCGGTCCGCTGTTGCCGATGCACGTCGTGCACCCGTAACCGACCAGGCCGAACCCCAGCTGCTCGAGCGGGTCCATGAGTCCCGCCTCGGCCAGGTACGTCGTCACGGCCCGCGAGCCGGGCGCGAGGCTGGTCTTCACGGTCCGCGGCACCGAGAGCCCGCGCGCGACGGCGTTGCGGGCGAGCAGACCGGCGCCCACCATCACCGTCGGGTTGGAGGTGTTCGTGCAGCTGGTGATGGCCGCGATCGCCACGGAGCCCGTCCGCACCGTCGCCTCATGCCCGTCGATCTCGACCGGGATCGCCTTGTAGTAGTTCGCGTCGTCGTGCACGTGCGGCTGATGGCCGTTCTGCTCCGACTCGACCGCCGCCGCGGCCTGGTCCGGGGGCAGTGCCCGCAGGTCCGGACCGCCACCCTCGCCTTCGAAGCGCGCCTCGGCCGGCGTTTCGTGCGAGTGCAGGCCCGTCGGAAAGGCTTCCCGGAAGGTCTGCTTCAGGGCGCCCAGCGGCACGCGATCCTGCGGTCGCCTGGGTCCCGCGACACTCGGCTCGATGGTCGCCAGGTCGAGCTCGAGCAGGGTGTCGAACTGCGGAACCTGACCCGCCACCCGCCAGAGTCCCTGGGCCTTCGCGTAGCGCTCGACAAGGTCGACCAGTCGCGCGTCCCGCCCCGTGAGGCGCAGGTACGCGAGCGTCTCGTTGTCGACCGGGAAGAGCGTGGCCGTCGCCCCGAACTCCGGCGACATGTTCGAGATCGTCG
The DNA here is from genome assembly GCA_046704705.1 of Candidatus Limnocylindrales bacterium. Classification (GTDB taxonomy): domain Bacteria; phylum Chloroflexota; class Limnocylindria; order Limnocylindrales; family CSP1-4; genus JBJKRK01. Next base: position 3,225 of record JBJKRK010000180.1, read on the forward strand.
CGCGGTCGGGCAGGGTCAGCGAGGCCAATCCGTCGCCCGCAAACTCGACGAACGCCCCGACCACGCCCTGTCCGCGCAAGAGTTCGGTCACCACGAGCACGAGATCGGTCGCGGTCGCGCCCTTGCGCAGTTCGCCGTGGAGGCGCACGCCGACGACGCGGGGCATCGGTTGGTAGAGCGGCTGGCCGAGCAGCACGGCCTCCGCCTCGATGCCGCCGACTCCGTAGCCCAAGACGCACAGACTGTCGACCATCGTCGTGTGCGAGTCGGTCCCGACGAGGGTGTCCGGATACGCGAACGGGCCCTGCTCGTCCTGCCCTTCCTGGACCACGCGTGCCAGGTACTCCAGGTTGACCTGGTGCACGATCCCGGTGCCCGGCGGCACGACACGGAAGTTGGCGAACGCCCTCTGCGCCCAGCGCAGCAGCTGGTACCGCTCGCGGTTGCGCTCGTACTCGCGCTCGACGTTGAAGCGGAACGCCTCGGGTACGGCGAAGCGGTCGACCTGCACGGAGTGGTCGATGACCAGGTCGGCGGGGACCAGCGGGTTGATTCGCGACGGGTCGCCGCCGAGCTCGACCATCGCGTCACGCAGCGCGGCCAGATCCACAACGGCCGGCACGCCGGTGAAGTCCTGGAGCAGCACCCGGGCGGGCAGGAAGGGGAACTCGGCGTCCGCGCCGCTCCGCGGCCGCCAGCCCGCGAGCGCCTTCGTTTCCGCTTCGCTGGCCACCGGCCCGCCGGCGTTGCGCAGCAGGTTCTCCAGCAGGATCTTCACCACCACGGGCATGGCTCCCGCGTCGTAGCCGTACGGCGCGAGCGCGTCCAGGCGGAAGTAGTCGGGCAGCCCGTCGCCGAGCGGTGCACGGGAGCCAAACGGGTCAGGATGGGTTGCGCGAGACGTCATCGGCTCGAACCTCCAGCGGCACGCGATCGGGCCTCCAGCAGCGCGCGATCGGGCTGCGTCTCCGGGGCCCTGGCGGGTGCGCCCGCCTCGGGTCGAGCTCATGCGGGCGCGCCACGCGCGCCTTTGGCCAGTATAACGTGGCCTCCCGGTGAGACGGCGCAGGAGGGTGAGACGGCGCACGAGGCTGTCCGCGCACGCGACCGTGGGGCGGCGGCGCCCATCCGTGGTCCGTTTCGGCGACCGCGCGACAGCCGTCCGCGCAACGCGCACGGGAGCGAGCGCGGGACAGCCGTCCGCGCCGCCCACCGCGCCATCCGCCCTCGCGGTCCGCGTGACAGAGTACGATGCGGCCGGAGATCCGCCAGGGAGGCCCGGCCATTGCGTGCGTGGACGGAGCACGGCATCAACGACCCGGGACGCGCCGATGACGCCGACCGAGGCCGGGATTCCGGCGTCGATGGTGGTGCCCGCCCTCCCGGACCGCTCCGGCTGAGCCGGGCTCTCACAGGGGTACTGCGTCGCCGCCGGGGAATTCCGGCCGGCCCTGGCGACGGCCGCGCCGTGACTGACGCGGAGGTCGAGCCCGCTCTGGACGGCGGTGGGGAGCTGCCCCGGATCGCGTTCGTCGGTGCAGGCCGCGCCGGCCTCGGCCTGGCGATCGCGTTCCACCGGGCGGGCTGGCCGGTCACCGCCGTGGCCTCGCGCGACCCCGGCCGTCGCGATCGGTTCACCGCGTCGGTGCCCGGCGTCGTCGCGTTTGCGGAGCCGGCGGCCGTGCTCGACAGTGCCGACCTCATCTTCCTCACGGTGCCGGACGACGCGGTGGCGGGCGTCGCCGCGTCGCTGCGCCTGTACAGCGGGCAGGCGCTCGTGCACGTCAGCGGGCTGCTCGCATCGTCGGTCCTGGCGCCCGCGATGGCCGCGGGCAGCGAGGCGGGCAGCTTTCATCCCCTGGTCGCCTTCGCCGAGCCGGAGGCGGCCCCCGAGCTGCTGCGGGGCGCCACGATCGTCGTCGAGGGAGACGCCAACCTTCTGCCCGTGCTGGCCGACCTGGCCGCCGCGGTCGGGGCGGAGGCGGTGGTGATCGAGCCCGCGGCCAAGGCCGCGTACCACGCCGCCGCAGTGCTCGCGTCGGAGGGTCTCGTGGGGCTCCTCGAGGCGATCGTCCGTCTCGGGAGGGCCGCGGGGCTGGATGAGGCCGGGACCCTCGCGGTCTTCGAGCCGCTCCTCCGCCAGGGGATCGACGACGTCCGGCACCTGGGTGTGGGGGCAGCCTGGACGGGGCC
>JBJKRK010000181.1:0-9665 GCA_046704705.1 Candidatus Limnocylindrales bacterium
TGCCGTAGTTCACCACGCCTTCGAGCATCGACGTCATCTCGTACGCGTTGCGGGGATCCATCGCCGGCTCGCGGCGGACCGTGCTCCCCCACAGCACCCGGCCGTCGGGGCCGTCGATCTGCGCGACGAGCCGCGGCGTCACGCGCATCCCGCCGTTGGCGAACGGCGCGTACGCGCTCACCAGCTCCAGCGGGGTGACCTCGAACGCACCGAGGGCGATCGCCGGCACCGGGGCCAACGGACTCGTGATCCCGTTGCCGCGTGCCGCCGCGATCACCCGCTGCTCGCCCACGCCGTGGCTCAGCCGCACGGCGGCGGCGTTGGAGGAGATCATCAGCGCCCGCCGCACGGTGACCGGGCCGGTATACTCGTTTCCATAATTCGCCGGCGTCCACACCCTGCCGTCGAAGTCGACGTCCACCGGCTCGTCCTCGACCATCGCGCCCGGCGACACGCCCGCCCGCAGGGCCGCAGTGTACACGAACGGCTTGAACGCCGATCCCGGCTGCCGGTGCGCGTCGAGGGCCCGGTCGAAGCCGCCGCGCACGACTTCGGTGCCGCCGACCAGGGCCCGGATGTCGCCGGTTGCCGCGTCGATCGCCACGAACGCCCCCTCGGCGGGTCCGGGTGCGTCGCCGTATTCGTCCTCGGTCTCGCGCTGGATGGCGCCGGCCTGGCGGGGGATCACCCGGTCGGCGGCGCGCTGGAGCCGCCAGTCGATCGTCGTGCGCACGGTGAGGTCCCCCGACCGGCGCCCCGGCGGGAGCACCGAGTCCACCACAGCGCGCACGGCGTCGATCACCGTGGACGCGTCGCGCTGGACGGGCCGCCAGCCGTGGCCGGCCAGCGCGATCGGGTCGCCCTGCGCCTCCTCGGCCCGCTGGCGCGAGATGTACCCCTGGTCGGCCATCAGGCCGAGCACCAGGTCGCGCCGCGCGCGGGCGCGGTCCTCGTCGTGGCGCGGCGTGTAGGCCGACGGACCCTTGGGGAGCGCCGCCAGCAGGGCCCCCTCGGCCAGCGAGAGCTGCCAGACGTGCTTGCCGAACAGGTCGCGGCTCGCCGCCTCGACCCCGTACACCCCGTCGCCCAGGTAGATCGCGTTGACGTAGAGGTCGAGGATCTGGTCCTTGGTGAGGTCCTGTTCGAGGAGCCGCGCGTAGCGCATCTCGAGCAGCTTGCGGCGCAGCGAGCGCCCGGAGTAGCGGTCGGCGAGGAAGGTGTTGCGGACGACCTGCATGTCGATCGTGCTGAACCCCTGCCGGACGCCGAGGGCGGTGACGTTCCGGACGGCTGCCCGGACGAACCCGTGCCAGTCCACCCCATGGTGGGAGTAGAAGCGGCGGTCCTCGGTCGCGATGAAGGCGTCCCGCACGTGGCGCGGCACTCGGTCCAACGGGACGTTCACGCGGTTGACGAACGCCAGGCGGCCGATCGTGCGCCCGGACCGGTCGAGGATGCGCCCACCCTCGTCGGGCCGGTAGGAGCGCACCTCGGCCGGGGAGGGGCAGCCGGCGAAGCCGCAGGTGCCGAGCCAGGCGTCGAACAGGAGGAGGGCGGCGAGAACGAGCGTCAGGGCCGCCGTGGCGCGGTTGCCCGCTGCCAGCCAGCCCCCGGGTGACCCGAGGCGCCGACCGGTCGTTCGGCTCCAATGTCCCAACCGGGCCGCGGCGGCCCGCAGAGGGCGTGTGACGTTCATGCCCGTGCCGTGGTGAGAGGCTCTGAAACAGCGTACGGGCGGGTCCCTCCCGGGTTTCTCCGGGTGTGACTAGACTTGGAGCCCGGCGTCATTCTCTTGATCTCAGCAGGGCAGTCTCCGATGGAATTCCGGTGGGCCAGACGGCTCGCGTGCGGTGGCGCGGCGGCCGTGATGATGGGACAGTCGGCCGGCGCGCAGGTGCCGGCCTCTCGTGCTTTGACACCCGTACCGCAGGCAGAGGTTCGCACCGTGCCGCGGGGGACCGCGCCGCCTTCGCCTGCCGGCGCGCAGCACCCGGGCCTGCGGGCGCCGAATCCGGACGGCCGGGTGCCGATCCTCGAGTACCACCTCGTGGCCGACAGCGACTCGCGGTGGGGACGGAGTTGGAAGCACTTCGCGCAGGACCTGCAGATGCTGTACGACCGGGGCTACCGTCCGGTGACCGTGTCGCAGCTCGTGCACCGGACGTTCGATCTGCCGCCGGGCACGTCGCCCGTGGTGTTCACCTTCGACGACGCGTCGCCGGGGCAGTTCCGGTACATCGAGCACGACGGGAAGCTCGAGGTCGATTCGACGAGCGCGATCGGCGTGTGGCTGGCGTTCCATGCCAAGCATCCCGACTGGGCGAATCGCGCGACGTTCTGCATGCTGCCGGCGGCGTCGCACGGCCACGCCTTCTTCGGCGACCGCGGCATCCAGGGGCAGCAGACCGCCTGGCGCTTGAAGAAAGTCAAATATCTCGCCGAGCTCGGGTTCGAGCTGTGCGACCACACCCTGTGGCACGCCCAACTCGACAAGTACAGCGACGCGGTGGTCCAGGAACAGATCGCGCGGGGGATGATCGCGATCGACTCGGCGGTGCCGGGCTACCGCGTGCAGACGTTCGCGCTGCCGCTCGGCGTGTGGCCGAAGAACCGGGCGCTGGCCGACTCGGGGTCGTGGACCGACCCGCGGACGGGCCGCGTATATCGCTATCATTTCGACGCGATTCTCGAAGTCTCGGGCGGGCCGAACCTGAGCCCCTACGATCCCCGGTTCAATCCGCTGAGCCTGCATCGGATCCAGGTCTACGACGGGGAGCTGACCCGCGTGCTCGACATGCTCGACCGGACCCGGCTGCGCTACGTGGCGGGAGTGGAGGCGAAGCCCGGGAGCGCCGCGGGCCGCTGAGCGGGCCCGGGACTGGCGGGTAGACGGCTCCGGCGGTATTACCGCCGGGGGACCGGCCCGAGGAACGGGCGGCCCGCGAGCGGTGACGAGGGAGAGAGTGCCAGAGACCATGTGGGTGGAAAAATCCAGGATCCGGACCGCGGCCCGGGGGCGGCGCCGTGCATGAGGCGCGCATCCGCGCGCGGACGCCGGTGCTTCCGCGCGCCTTCGTCGACGAGCTGAGGCGCATCGACGCCGACGATGTAGCGGCCTACGCCGCGGTCGCCGGGCTGGTCGTGCTGCGCGTCGTGGACCGCTGGGTCGCCGAAGGGTGCCGGGAGGCGTTCGAGGTCACCGGGGCGCGAAACGCGGTGCTCGAGATGGACGCCGGTAACCCGGCGCGGGCCATCCTCGAGCGAGTGCTGGATGCCACCGCCGCGGGCGGCGCGAATGCCTCCGCGGCCGTGGCGAACGAGCTCCTGATGTACGGGAGGGCGCTTGAGTTGGACGCCAAATGGTCGCAGGCGGTGGCGGTCTATGAAGCGATCGTGAGCCATGCCGACGTGGGGAGTCCGGCCGTGGCCGTCGTCGTCGCCCATTTGCGTCAGGGGTACTGTTTCCGCTACCTCGGGGACGTGGCGCAGTCGCGAGAGCACTACCGACAGGCCCATCGCCTGGCGAAGGCGATCGACTACCTGGCGGGGGAGCTCCGGGCGGAGTCAGGGTTGGCAAAGACCGACGCGCTAGAGGGCAGGCCCGACGCGGCCGACGTCGCGTTCGAGCGGATCATCGGCCGGGCGCGGCAGGCCGGGGAGATACAGGTCGAGGCGAGGGCACTTCACGAGCGGGCCGCGATCGCCGGCGAGGGCGGAGACCCGCTGACGGCCGCCAAGTTCGCGTACGCGGCGCTCAAGCTCACCACGCTTCCGTCCGACCGCGATCGAATTCTGAATGACATCGGCGAGAGCCTCCGGCGCTTGGGCGCGCGGGACGCCGCCCGCGACGCATTCCTCGTGCTATCGTGCACGGCACGCGATCAGGTGAGCCGATGGATGGCCCTCGCGCACCTGATGCGCATCGCCGGCGACGATGGCGCTCCCGATTCGTACCGCGAGTACCGCCGTCTGCTCGAGACGGCACCGCTTGCGCCGCGGCTCGAGATCGAGATGGACATGCAGTCCGGCTACGCCCTTCGATCGCTCGGCGAGCCGTCGGCAAGTCGGGCGGCGTTTCGTCGCGCCGCCTCGTTGGCCAGAAGGCACGGGTTCACTCGCGAGCTTCAGGAAGCCGAACAGGCGGCGGCTGGCGGCGCCGATTGCGTGGCGCAGCCGCTGGCCGCCGCCCAGGATCTCGACGAGATCGCCGCCGCGCTGCGTGTCCTCCGCGAGTCGACGGCGGCCACGTGACGGGCGTGGTGGCGGCGCCTACCGCTGTCTGAGGACTCCGAGAAACGTCGGGAGCGCCGTCAGCACCCACATCCCGATCCCGAACGCCCACGCCCTGGCTTTCGAGAGCTTGCCGATGGTCGCCACCCCGATCGTGATCAGCAGGAGTCCCCAGAGCACGAACAAGTCGAGACGATCGTACAGGCCCGCCAGCACGGGATTCAGCGTATCGATGTTGGCGTACCGCCCGGGACCCAGCCCGATGGTGAACCGGGAGGTCATGCTGGTCGGGTCCACGAACAGCGCCTGGATCGAGATGAAGATCTGCTGCACCACCCGGGGTATGGTCGCATAGCAGACGACCACGAGCGCGGCATTCCAGGACAGCTTGGCGTCCACGAACCGGGCAACGATCCACGTCACGAGCGCGATGAAGAGAATGACGATCGGGACGATGACGACGGACCCATACTGCGAGATCTTGAACGCGAAGTCCTTGCCGCGATCGATCTGGGCCTGGGTGATGTTCGGATTGGCCTTCAACGTGGCCGCGGCATTGCGGGCGAACTCGGCGTCGAACATCGGCCGCATGATGTTGCGGTTCGCGAACGCGAGCGCCGCGATCAGGATCGTGACGACGAGCAGGGGAATCCAGAAATTCCCGTTCGCGCGGCGGGCGAAGACCTTGGAGGGCGCGTAGAAGATGTCGAGGAAGTCTTCCCAGACGGATGCCTTCTCGACCGGCGTTGGTGCGGGTTCGGGCGAGGGCGCGTTCATCGAATCCATGGGGGTCTCACTGGTTGGAGAGGCCGGGAAAAACCCCGGGGGCAGGCCGGGCGGGAATGCATGCCCAGGGCGCCTACAGGGAACATTTCGCCGACTCCAGGCTTCGTCAAACGCAAGAGTTTTGCGATCCCCGTCACACTATGACAAATCGGTGTCACAAAACGCGAGGTTGGGTGACACAAAACGGCACTTGTTCTGGGTAATCTGCACCATGAATTTGCGGCAGACTTCCAGGCCCCCGCACAGAGGGGAGGTGAACCCCGGTGTTTGAGAACGATCAGACGCTGCGGCACTTGGCGTTTTTCGAAGAGGTGGCATCGCACGAGGAGCACGAAGCAGATTGGCGGGCAGCGTCCGCCGGTCTGGTGACGTTGCGCCTGGTGGATCAGTGGTTGGAGGATGGCCCCGAGGTCGTCGCTCCGGATGGGTGGAGCGCGCGCGGCGTCCTGAGCACCATCGAGCGGATGGACGAGGGCTCCCCGATTCCCTCCATCCTCCGAAGCATCCTGTCGGCGATGGCGAAGAGCGAGCAGATGGACATTCACGGCATCGTGCCGCGACTGCTCGCCTACGGTCAGGCGCTCGAATACGACGCCAAGTGGGCGTTGGCCGTCGACGTTTACGACACGGTGATCGCGCACACGCATCCGACACAGGAGAGCGACAGCGTGACCGCCGCTCACCTGCGGCGCGGAGTCTGCCTGCGCACTTTGGGCAATTTCTCCGGCGCGTCGGAGGCGTTCGCCGCCGCGAGCGCCGTTGCGCGCGAAGCGGGAGACATGGTGGGGTTCCTGCGGGCGCGGATCGGTGAGGCGAAGATCGCCGTGGCTCGCGGCAATCTTCCGCATGCCGAGGTCGTGCTGGACGAAACGATCGCCCGCGCGTCGCAGCTCGGGATTCCCGTCATCCGCTCGGAGGCGCTCCACGACCGCGCGATGGTCGCCGGTCTTCGGGGACGGTATGACCTCGCGGTCGAGTTCGCCTACGAAGCACTTCGCGAATCGGCCTCGCCCGTGGACAAGGATCGCATTCTGAACGACATCGGCAACGCGTTCCACCTGCTTGGTTTGAGGAGCATCGCACGGGACGCGTTCATGGTGTTGTCCATGACCGCCCAGCAGCAGTACATGCGCTGGTTGGCGACCCTGACCTTGATGGAGATCGCGGCCGAGGACGGCTCAGAACCGATCTTCGAGCAATATCGATCCCGACTCGCGCCGGGCGCGCTTCCGCCGCAACTCGAGACGGAATACTACATCCGGCTGGGGCGCAGCTACCGGCAGCTCGATCGCGAAGACCTCGGACAGATCGCCCTGGCGAAGGCCGTTCAGCTCGCCGAGCACTATGGGTTCGCCGCGTTGCTCTTCGAGGCGGAAGCGGCGATCAGGGCCCCTATGCACCGTCCGGCGGCGGACCGGGAGCCGTCGCCGCAGATTTCGGACATCGCGGATGAAGTGCGACAAATGAGACTTGCCGCGTTCGCGGAAAGCTGATGCAGAACGGGGCCGCACCCGGCAGGTGCGGCCCCTTCACGACAATCGATGAAGCAGTGAGTCAGTTGCAGGTGATGTTGTTACTGCCGGACCAGCCCGAAATGCAACTGTCGTGCTGCGGAGCCGTGGGGCTCGCGCAGGCGGCGACAACGACGGAGGCGATGGCCAGAGCCAGATAGGTCAATTTCTTACGACGTGACATGGGCGCACTCCCAGGATGTGAAGCAGTGGTTACCGTGACGGGGAACAACTGCTTGGCAAGCTAGGGTCGCCGTTTGGGCCGTAAACTCGCATTTTGTGTCAACAGAGTGCGGTTTTATGACACCGAACCCATCCCGGCGTGGACGTCGTAGCCCTGCTGCCTCGGCACCTACTCTCACATCTGTCTCGCGTACTCGGCACCGAGCACGCCCTCTCCGCCCCTGCGGACTGGGCTGCGCTTCGGGCCACGGTTCAGAGCCGCATTGTCGACGTCGTCGTCGCGGATCCCGCGCTCGACGGGCGCGTGCATACCGAGGAGCTGGCGGAGATCCGGGAGCTGTATCCCTCGCTCCCCATCATCCTCTACACGACGCTCAGCGCCGCCGCAATGCAGGGTGTTATCCGAATGGCCAGGTACGGCATCGAGCACGTGATCCTGGCGCGCATCGATGACGAACCCCGGCGCTTCCTCGAACTCCTCGAGGCCGTCCCGGGAGACGTGCTCGGCGACCGGATGCTCCAGGCCCTCCGCGACCTCATCGCGGATCTCCCCGTGGCGATCAGCCGGGCCATCGAACAACTCTTCCGCTCCCCCGGCCGCTTCCACGGCGCCCGGGAGCTGGCGGAGGCGAGTGGGACCACCGCCCGTGGGCTGTACCGGCACATGGCCGCGGTGGGAATGCCGTCGGTTCGCGCCCTCGTGGTTTCGGCGCGGTTGGTCCGGGCGTACGGATACCTGCGGGACCCCGGCCGCTCGGTGAAGGAGATCGCCGCCCGGGTGGGCTACAACCGACCCTGGCTGCTGACGAAGCAGATGAGGGAGTACACCGGGTTCGTGCCGAGCGAGGTCCGCAAGGCGCTGTCACCGGACGAGTTTGTCGCGCTGCTCACCACACGGGTTCGCACGGAGCAGCACAACGAGGAGGCGGGCTAGACGGCCCGACCTCCGCTGGTGGAGGTTCGAGCTGTGCAAGGGACGCCAACACGGGTGCTCATCGTTGACGATGAGCCCGCAATCTGCAAGGCACTCTCGATCGGGCTTGGCCGCGCGGGATTCGATGTCCGCACCGCGCTGACGGGCGACGAAGGGATCGCCGTGCTGAAGAAAGATCCGGTAGACGTCCTGGTCCTCGACCTTCGGGTGCAGGACATGCGCGGCGACGTCATCTTCGAGCTTGCCCGCGCCGAGCAGCCCCACCTCACGCACCGCACCCTGTTCGTGACCGGCGACATTTCCGAGCGCGCCGACCGTCTGATCCGGGCCACCGGCTGCCCGCTCCTGCGCAAACCGTTCGAGCTTCGCGACCTGATCAGCGTGGTGACGACCATGGCCCCGAAGGCCCGCGACGTGTCAGCCTGAGGCGCGTTCCAGCTCCCCCCAGCGCTCCACCGCCCGCCTGAGGTGCGGGATCACGATCGACCCGCCCACGACGAGCCCCACCGACAACGCCTCGAACAACTGCGCGCGGGTGACGCCCTCCTCGGCGCAGCGCACCAGGTGGTAGGTCACGCAGTCGTCGCACCGCAGCACCAGCGACGACACCAGCCCCAGCAACTCCTTGGTCTTCACGTCGAGCGCCCCCGCCTCGTAGGTCCGGCCGTCCAACGCGAAGAACCGGTTCATCACCAGGTTGTTCTCGGCCAGGATCTCCGCGTTCATGCGCTCGCGGAAGGCGCGGAATTCGGCCAGCGAATTTTCGTGCGCGTGTGTGTCCTCGCTCACAGCTTCCACCCCCTGAGCGTCTTCAACGTGGACTCGAGCGCCGAGCGCTGCTCATCGCGCGTGCTCTCGGCGAGCAACCCCTCGTAGGTGCGGATGGCCAGGTCGAGCGCCAGCGGATCCTGTTCGGCGCTGGCCAGGCTGGTGGCGTTGTCGGCCATCGCGGCCCGGGCCAGCTGATCGTCCGGGAAGCGGCCGGCCACCTGCTGCCAGCGTCCCACCCGTTCACGAATGTCGGGCTCGGCGAGAGCCCACAGATGCCAGGCCCCGCGGTTCGCGGCGTCGGCGGCGATGGCTCGCGAGGCGAGATCGCCCACGACGTCCGGCCCGCGGCCGGTGAGCCAGTAGGCATTGGCGAGGACGACGAGCGCCTGCGCGTCGTCCGGAACCTGAGCGACGATTCGCTCGTAGGCGGGTATGATCACTTCGGGCAGGTCCCGGAAGGGGGCGCACGCGTTCTTGAGCGCGGCCGGTGAAACGGACGCGGCGACCGCCCGCACGCGATCGAACAACACCCCCACGTTGTCGGAGCGTTGGTATTCCTCGACGGCGGCGCGCAGGTCGGCGGCCGCGTCCATCCCGGGAGCATTCATGCGTGAAACCTATCCGGCCGGGGGCCGAGCGCCTACCGCCGCGGGGACCCGGCGGGGAGGGCGGCGCCCGCCGAGGGTTGCGCGAACGGGGCCGGTTGCCGATACTCCATGCATCCGCCGGTACGACAGATATCGTTTTTCCGGCCGATCGCGCGGCAGCCCGTCCCTCACGTATGAGTGGATGATGGCGAGCAGGCCGCGCCCCGCAGGGCCCCGCTCGGCGACGTGTGTGCTGTCCGCGCCGCGAGCGAGACAAATCAACGCCACAGTCGCGTCGCACCACATCCCGTCCGTCCACGCTCGACCGCGTCAGGAATTCGTTCGACCGGGTTCGTATCGAGCGGGTGCGTTCCGGGACATGGGACAGACGCAGCAGAGTCGGTCCGCCATTCGGGGCGGACCATGAGTTCCGTGAGTTCTACGATTCCCCAACTTGCCATCGCATGACTGAACGTCGCCGCCCACCTCGCCGTGGCCGTGGCAGTCGTCCGCCCCGCCCCGAAGGCGACGTGACGGACGAACCCAACCCGTACCGGGACGCTTCCATGGACCAGTCCGCAGAAGGCGAAGCCGCCGCCCCGCAGGCGTCGACTCCCGCCACGTCCGCCCCCGCCGAAAGCCCCGCCGCGCGCGCCGAGAGCA
>JBJKRK010000182.1:0-5268 GCA_046704705.1 Candidatus Limnocylindrales bacterium
GCCGCATCCTTCGCACCGGTGGGTCCGGCCACGCCCGGTGCGAGCGCATCGGCCACGGCAGCCCCGTCCCCGCGAGGCGCCGCTTCCACGGGGACGGCCGGCGACTGGCCCGTGTACCACCGCGACGCGATGCGGTCCGGGCTCGATCCGGCATTCCCCGTGCCCGCCGGCAACCTGCAGGTCGCCTGGCGGCGATCGCTCGATGGCGCCGTGTACGGACAGCCGCTCGTCGTGAACGGCAGGATCATCGCCGCAACGGAGAACGACTCCGTCTACGCCCTCGACCCGGCGACGGGCCGGGTCGAGTGGCGCACGCACCTCGGCACACCCGTGCCCCTGCGGTCGCTCCCCTGCGGCAACATCGACCCGCTCGGCATCACGGGCACGGCCGCGTTCGACCCGGCATCGGGCTCGCTGTTCGTGGTGGCGGAAGTGAGCGGGCCGCGCCACGTGCTGTTCGCGCTCGACCCGGCCAGCGGCGCCGTGCGCTGGTCCCGGGACGTCGACCTGGCGGGCCACGATCCACGTGTGCATCAGCAACGCACGGCGCTCGCCGTGGGGAACGGCTACGTGTACTTCGGCTACGGCGGCCTCGCGGGCGACTGCGGCGCGTACCGCGGCGCGGTCGTCGGCGTGCCGGTGAGCGGGCACGGGAACACCATCTCGTACCAGGTGCCGGTACGACGCGAGGGCGGCATCTGGGCCACGGGCGGTCCGGTCCTCGGCCCGCACGGCGATGTCTACGTCTCGGTGGGGAACGGCAGCTCGACGTCCTCGTACGACGGGAGCGATTCGGTCCTCGAGCTTTCGCCGACGCTGCGGCTCCGGTCGCGCTTTGCGCCGACAACCTGGGCAGGCGACAACGCGGCCGATCTCGATCTCGGCTCGCTCAGCCCGGTGCTCCTCCCCCACGGCCTGGTGTTCATCGCCGGCAAGCGCGGCGTCGGGTACAGCCTGCGACAGGGCGAGCTCGGCGGGATCGGCGGAGAGGTGGCCTCGGCCGGCGTGTGCGCCGCGTTCGGCGCCGCGGCCGTGCAGGGCTCGACGGTCTACCTCCCCTGCCAGGGAGGGGTGCGGGAAGTCCGTGTCGAGGCCAACGGCGCGATCCGCGTCGGCTGGCGCACCACCTCGGGCGCGAACGGGCCGCCCGTCATCGGCGGGGACAGGGTCTGGGCCATCGACACGGGCACCGGTGTGTTGTTCGCGCTGGACCCGGCCACCGGAGCAGCCCGCGCCCACGTCGCGCTCGGCGGCGTGCCGCACTTCGCCTCACCCACGTTGTGGAACGGCAGCGTGCTGGTCGGGACGCTCGACGGCGTGGTCGCGGTGCGGAGTACCGGCTGAGGCCGGCTGCGCCGTCGGTCGGCCCCCGCTCAGGACGAGCCGGATTCCCCGGCCACGAGTTCCCAGCTCGTTCCGACGGGGGCGTCGTGCACCTCGATGCCCGCGTCGGTGAGCCGCCTGCGGATGGCATCCGACGTCGCCCAATCACGGCGTTCCCGCGCGAGCGCGCGCAGCGCGAGCAGCTCCTCGACGAACGGGGCGATCAGCGAGCGCGGATCTCGCGTGCCCTCCGCAGCCAGCTCGCCGAGACGCACGACGCAGGCGTGCAGCAGACCGCGGGCCTGGTCGTAGTCCGCCGTGGGTCCGGTGTCGCGGGACCACTCGACGATGTCACCGTCGAGTTCGAGGATCGCGCGCACCGCCTCCCCCGCGTCCCGCCGGGCAAGCGCGGCGTCGAACGCGAGCGCGATCCGTCGCGCCTCCGCGGCGAGCTCGGGCGTGGCCACGCCATTCGAGCCTCCATGGCCCGCGGGCGGCGCGGCGTCGGCTGCCTCCGACCCCGGATCCGCGCGTGCCCCTGCATCCCGGAGCGCAGCGATGGGGACGCTCGTGCCGGCGGAGAAGACCGTGCTTCGGCCGTGCGTCCGCACCGTCACGCCACCCAGCCCGCTCACGGTCGCCGTGCCGGCCGCGAGGTCGAGCAGGAGCGCGGTATGCCCGTCGATGCCGAGCACGAACACGTCGTCCGGAAGCAGCGCTTCCATGACCCGGAGCCGGCGCTCGCCGAGATAGCAGAAGCGGGTGTCGTGGTTGCCGCCCTCGGCGTTGTCGTAGTGCGGGATGACCGCGACGTGCAGCCCGAAGGCGCCGAGCAGGTCGAGACCGGGCAGCCAGTGGGGCGCCTCGCCCACCTTGTAGATCTCGTACACCGGGACGGTGCGTGCGCCCAGCGTGAGGGCAGCGGCGCTGGCAAACACGACGGCGCCGTCAGTCGCCAGCTTCTCGGCCAGCAGTCCCGGGATGTCGCTGCCCGCCCACTGCCGGAGCGCGTACGACGGACTTCCCGGGCCGGAGAAGACCAAGCGAGCCTCCCGGATCCGGGCGAGCGCCGCGGCACGCGTCACGGCGTCCACATCCGCCGAGCGGAACGAGGCGAGCGCGAACGGGTTCCCCACGGTCTCACGGAAGTAGTCGAGCGCGCGACCGCTGATGTCGTCGGCGTTCTCCTGGAACCCGTACGGCGTGTCGATGACGGCACCGGCGACGGGCGCGCCGCCGAGTGACTCGATGAGCGAGCGATGGACGCGCGCGAGCGACGGCGCCGTCTCGCCGGAGCCGATGATCGCCAGCAGGCGCGGGCTCACGAGAGAAACCCGTCTGTCACGGCCGTGTGGAGGAGCGCCGCGAGCTCGTCCGGGTGCTGTGCATGGATGTCGTGGTCCCCGGCGAACCAGCGCACGCGCGTTCCCGGGTGCAGCGCCTGCACCCGCTCCGCCGCTGCACGTTTCTCGGCCGACCACCCGGCGTCGCCCGTGTCCGCCGGACACACGAGCGCGGGGGCCCGGAGCCTCGACCAGGCCTCCTCTGGACGGTGCTCCCACAGCGCGCGGAGGATCCGCATGTGGCGCTCGTACGTCAGCCGGGGCGCCACCGTGCCGTCGCCGCGCACCTCGAAGTTCGCCAGTGTCGCCTCGATCGCCGCCTCCGACCAGTCCGGATGGCGGGCACGGATCCCGGCCTCGATCTCGTTCGCGGGCCGCCCCGCGAGGGGCGGCGGGGCCAGGCGTCGGGCGCACTCGTCCCAGTCCGGAAAGCGCGCGCCAAGATCGTTGATCCCGCCGTCGACGCAGGCGACGCCGACCACGCGCTGCGGGAACCGGACCGCGAGCTCGAGCACCACATCGGCACCCCAGGACTGGCCGACGGCGATCGCCCGGGGAATCGCGAGCGCGTCGAGCAGCCCGCGCAGGTCCTGCGTGATCGTCGCGAAGTCGTAACCCTCGTCGGGCTTGTCGGACCGCCCGTGCCCGCGCAGGTCGACGGCGACGGCGGAGTCGCCCAGCACCGTGAGCGACGCGGCGACGGCGTCCCAGAGACGAGCGTTCGAGGCGAGCCCGTGCACCAGCAGAAAGGCCGGCCCGGCCGGGGCGCCGACCGCTGGCTCCCATCGGCGGACGGCGAGCGCGACGCCGCCGCCCACGACGACCCTCTCTTCCTGCATTCGCTCCTTGCCTCTGCCGGTTGCGTGACGATACGACGATAGTCTGGACGACGGCGAGGTGCCCCGACGACGCCCGGCCAGGCCGGTGGAATCCGGCCTGGTCCCGCGGTTCGCCCGCTGGCACCCGGACCCCCTCCCCGCGGGCAGGGCCCGGTCCCACGCGTCCGGCCGGTTGGTTTCAGACGATTGTCAGCGGCGGTCCGTACGCTGACCTGCATCGGCGCACCGCGACGCGGTCGCCGGGCACGTCGCAGGCCTCGCCGGTCAGTTCCTCCTCCTCCTCGCTGACCGGGCGGGGTCTACGGTGCCCTTCTCGAACGCCGCGGCCCCTGCCACCTCCACCGCGCCACCACGCGCATGCGGGCCCGGCCGCACGCCCGGTTCGCTCCACCGTATGCTACGGACGCCGGAACCGGCGGTGCCGGGGCGCCCGAGCAGGGCGGATCCAAGGAGGAACCGTGATCATCAGCACCACGAACTTCATCGCCGGGTACCGCGTCGTCGAGACCAAGGGCCACTGCTTCGGCGTCGTCGTGCGGAGCCGGGGCCTCGCGGGCAACGTGGCGGCCGGCCTGCGATCCCTCGCCGGGGGAGAGATCAAGGAGTACACGGAGCTCCTCGAGGACTCACGCCGCTCGGCCATCGACCGGATGGTCCAGAACGCGACGGTGCTGGGTGCCAACGCGATCCTGACGATGCGCTTCGACAGCTCGGAGATGGGCAACACCATGACCGAGATCGTCGCGTACGGCACCGCCGTCATCGTCGAGCCGGGGGCGTCGGGGTACGAACAACCCCGCTGAGCGCCATCTCGCGGTGCCACGCGCCGGGCGTCCTCCGAATCCCTTGCGCCGCCGCTTGACCGGCCGCCCGTGACGCCCCTCGAGGCGGTCGGGATCGCCGCCGCCGGGCTGGGCGCCGGCGCCGTGAACACGATCGTCGGGTCGGGGTCGCTCATCACCTTCCCGGCGCTCCTCGCCTTCGGCTACCCGCCGGTGGTGGCGAACGTCTCGAACACCGTCGGCCTCGTGCCGGGCTCGGCCTCCGGCACCTTCGGCTACCGGCGCGAGCTCAGGGGGCAGGGCGAGCGCTCGATCCGCCTGGGGATCGCCGCGGTGCTGGGAGGGCTCACCGGGGGACTGCTGCTCCTCGCGCTCCCGGCGAGCGCGTTCGAGCGCATCGTGCCCTTCCTCATCCTCCTCGCCTGTGTGCTGGTGGCGCTCCAGCCGCGTCTCTCGCGGGCGCTCGAGGCGCGCCGTCCCGGGGGCGCCGAACGCTCCTGGGCGCTCCTCCTGCTCGTGTACCTCACCGCGATCTACGGGGGCTACTTCGGGGCCGCGCAGAGCGTCATCCTCATCGCGCTCCTGGCGATCTTCGTGCCCGACAATCTGCAGCGCCTGAACGGGCTGAAGAACCTCCTCACCCTCTTCGTCAACCTCGTCGCGGCGCTCCTCTTCGTCTTCGTCGCGCCGGTCGCCTGGGGCCCGGCGGCGCTCGTCGCGGTGGGCTCGATCGCCGGGGGACAGCTCGGCGCCCTGATCGGGCGGCGCCTCTCGCCGCTGGTGCTGCGCGGCGCGATCATCGTCGTGGGCGTGGTGGTGGCGGCCAGGCTGCTCGCGGGGTGAGGGCAGCGCCACCCCCCGAGGCCGGCGCTCGCCGGGGCCGGAGCACCCCCCCCGCGAGACCCGTGCCCGGGCCCGGAGCCCTTCCCCTTCCCGGCCGACCGGATTCAGTCCAGCGTGAGCCGGTCGCGCCGGAACCGA
>JBJKRK010000183.1:0-3914 GCA_046704705.1 Candidatus Limnocylindrales bacterium
GTACGCCGCACCACCCCAGACGGCCGGGACCCAGCTCCCCAGCTGTTCGAGTGCGCGCGCATGCAGGCGCCCCACCTCGTCTGGCGGACCGTACGCGAGCTGATGGCCCGCGTCGTCCAGGAGCAGCACGCGGTCCGCGAGCGGGAAGACTGCTTCCAGGCGATGCTCGATCACCACGATCGTCCGGTCGCGTCGGCGCGCCAGCGCGGAGAGACGCTCGAAGACGCCCAGCATGCCGGGCGGGTCCAGGTTCGCGGTCGGCTCGTCGAGGACGAGCAGGTCGGGCAGCCCGGCGATGACATCGGCGATCGCCAGCCGCTGCTGCTCGCCCCCCGAGAGCGCATTCGTGGATCGTCGCTCGAACCCTGCCAGCCCCACCTCCGCGAGGACTTCCGGCACCCGCTTCCGCATCGCCTCGCGCGACCAGGCGCGGTTCTCCAGCCCGAACGCGACCTCGTCCTCCACTGCGGGCATGACGAGCTGGGTTTCCGGCTCTTGAAAGACCAGACCGACGCTCGCGGCCACTTGCGCCGCGGGCGTGGCGGCGATGTCGAGATCGCCCACCGCCAGGCCGCCACGCCACGACCCGGGAAGCACGTGTGGCACCAGCCCGGCGAGGGCCCGCGCGAGTGTGCTCTTGCCGGAGCCCGACGGACCCATGACGAGCAGGAACTCGCCCGGATCGAGTCGGAACGTCAGCCCCTCGAGGGCCGGACGGGGCCGCCCCCGGTACGACCAGCCGAAGCCGCGCGCGACGACCGCGGGGCCGGTCACGCAGGCGACGGGAACGCCTGGAGCACGCCGGCGCGGTGCAGGGCCCTGACCAGGTACCAGCTTCCGGCCCCGGCGATCACCACGCCGGAGATGATCGCCGCGACGATCGTCGCCGCCTGCAGATCGACCCCGTACGTCGGGTAGTAGATGAGGATGTCGTGCATCGCCTCGCCCAGGCCGGCGAGGCCGGCGGCGAGCAGCGCGGTCCGCAGGTTGAAGGTGCGGTACAGCGCGAACGCGAAGATCATCTCCGCCGCCGCGCCCTGCACGAAGCCCGAGAACAGCACGTCCAGGCCCCAGGTGCTGCCAAGGACGTTCTCCAGGATCGCGGCCACCATCTCCGCGTAGATCGCCGCTCCAGGCTTGCGGACGATGAGGGGCGCCACCACCGCCGGCATCAGCCAGACCCCGCTGATGACGTATTCGGCCGGCTTCAGGGCGGTGAACAGCGGGCCGGCGAAGTTCCAGACGTATCCCCAGGCCCAGAAGACGACCCCGAAAGCGACCGCGATGACGGCCGTCACGACGATGTCGACGGTCCGCCAGCGTACCTCGGCGGGGCTGGCCGACCCGCGCAGGTCCGTGTGGGCGAGATCGGCTCGTGTGTTCATGTCAGACCTCCCGGCTGGCTGCCGCCGCCGACGGCGTCAGCAATTGTCTCCACGATGAGCAGGGCCCCGCGGCGCAGGCTGACGGCGGCCACATCGGCCGTTCGCACATTCGACAGCCCGCGCGCCGGACCAAGCACCAGCGGTTCATCCCGCAGCGGAAAGGCGAGCCCTTCGGTGACGATGCCCTCGACCTGCTCGCCAAGCGGGAACAGCGACACGAAATCGCCGCAGCGGCCCGGCAGGGCCCGTCGGACCGGTGCTCCGTCGGGTCCCGGTGCGCGCACGAACGTCACGCGGCTCAGCGGCGAGAGCAGCTCCGCCTCACAACCCTGCAGGGCCGGCAGCGCGAGCAGCTGGACGTTCGCGAGCAGGTGCTCGAGCCGGGACCCGCCGAGGGCTCCCACGATCGTCACGCGCGTGGCGCCGCGGGCCAGCGCCGCCAGCACGGCGAGCTCGGTGTCCGAGGCATCCTTGGCCGCCGGGGCACGCTCCACGGCAACCCCGCGCGACTCGAGCCGGACCAGATCGGATGGATGGATCGAGTCCGCGTCGCCCACCAGCAGATCGATGGACAGGCCGAGCGACTCGGCAGTGGCAGCGCCTCCATCTGCGGCGATGACCAGGGCGAGGCGGTCGTCCCACCCCGGCCAACCAGCGTCCAGGCCCGCCCGTTCCGGACGCTCGCCGTCGGCGACGACCAGCGCGTGCACGCGCGAGCGCCGCGTCGCGGGATCTGCGGTGTGCATCGGTCCCGGGGGTGGAACCGCGGGATGCTGTGTGCTCATCGGCCCGGGAATCGAATGGCCTCCGTCCCTTCGGACAGAGGCCGCGCCTGCCGCTCTCTGGACTCCCTTCGCTGGCATGACCCAGATCAGGTTCCGAGGGTCTGCGGTCGCCCGCACTCTCAGCACCATGCCGGTGCTCCCCTGTCCGATATTCGTGTTGTCCCCGAATCCTACTACAGAGGGGACGATCCGCCCTACAGAGGGGACGACCCGCCGCCGCCCGACCGCCCCCCGTTGCCCGGGGATCAGCGCCTCGGCGCCTCCACTCCCACGACGGCCGCGACGTCCCGCGCAACCCAGCGTGCCCCGCTCGAGCGGAGCTTCCTGGTGGTGGAGGGGCCCGTCAGGACTCCGATCGGAAGCGCGCCGGCCTGGCGGGCCATGGTCATGTCCTCGACGGTGTCGCCCACGAGGGCGATTGCGTCGGCTGCGACGTGCAGGTAGCGCGCGGTGAGCACGACCGGCGCGGGATCGGGCTTCTGGCGGGGGACCTCGTTCCCGTAGACGGTCGCGTCGAACACGCCGACCAGCCCGTTCACCTTGAGCTCGAGTTCGACGCGCCCGCGGTGGCCCGCCGTCACCAGCGCCAGCCGGTGACCGAGCCCGCGCAGCCGCTCCAGCGCCTCACGCGCCCCCGGAATCAGGCCCGCGGTCTCCGTCTCGTAGATCTCCATCCAGCGCCGATCGGCAGCCTCCCAGTGCTCGCGGGGCAGGTGCACTCGCTCGTACATCCGCCGCCAGTCGGGCGAGTACTGCCGGCGGAAATCCTCGTCCGAGAAGTCGATGCCGAACCCGTGGAACAGCTCGCGATAGGTGGCGAGCGTCCGGCCCATGGAGTCCAGCAGGGTGCCGTCCCAGTCGAACGCCCACACGCGTGGCTCGTCGAGCGCGCGCTGCACGAAACGGGGCGGTCCGGACCGGCGGAAGAGACGCATCGCCCGCATTGTGCCAGCCGCGACCGCTGCCGGAGCGGCGGTGCCGACATCACCTGGTGGCGCGTCCTGCACCCGGTGGCGCGTCGTGCGCCCGGTGGCGCGTCCTGCACCCGGTGGCGCGTCGTGCGCCGTCGCCCGGGCACGAACGGCCGAGCCGAAGTTCCGCCATGCTATCCTGCCGGGGTGCCACATGACGTTGCTGCCGCGCATCGGCGCGTCCTCGAAGCGGCCGAGCGCAAGGGCGTCGCACTGGAGATCGTGACGTTCCCCGAGAGCACGCACACGGCGGTCGAGGCGGCCGCAGCGGTCGGCGCCGAGATCGGCCAGATCGTCAAGAGCCTCGTGTTCGTGGCGACCCGCGAAGATGGCGGGCTCGAACCATACGTCGCCCTGGTGGCCGGCCCCGATCGCGTCGACGTCTCGCGCCTGGCGGCCGTGCTGGGCGAGCCGAGCATCCGGCGGGCGACTGCACGCGAGGCTCGCGAACTCACCGGGTTCGTCATCGGGGGGATCCCGCCGATCGGCCACGATCGGCCAATCCGCGTCGTCATGGACCCCGACCTCGGCCGCCATGAGACCGTCTGGGCCGCGGCCGGAACACAGAACGCGGTGTTCGCCGTCGCGCCGGCGACGCTGCGCATGCTCTCGAATGCGACCGTGGTCCCGATCGCCGAGCGACCCGACGGTGCACCTGTCGGGAGCGTCAACGCTGCGGCCGACGCGCCTCCCGGGGGCGTCCCCGCTCCGGCCGATGCGCCGGGCGGTGGCGTCACCCGTGCGGCCGATGCGCCGGGCGGACCGCTCAACGC